>NZ_DDCJ01000095.1:0-20796 GCF_002335285.1 Thalassolituus sp. UBA2009 | reverse complement strand
ACCTGAGCGAGCTGAATCAGTCGCAGGGACGGCAGCTGGTGGATGACGTTCTGCACATGCTGGGAGCCGGGTTGCAACGCTGTTTGCAGGAATATCCCGCAGCGTTCACTGGTCGCCGTTCCGGCAGTGATTTTGCGCTTTACATTCCCTGTGCTGATCAGGCTCAGGCCGATGCCTTATTGCAGCAAATGTTCAGTCAGCTGGCGACCAGTGTTCTGTCGCGTCGCAAAGAGCTGATTTTTCATCTTGGTGGCGTGTTTCTGCAAGGTGTGCAGGACGACCCGGTGCAGGCGTTAAGTTGTGCTGATGCGGCTTTACGCCAGGCGCAGCGCTCACCGGAAGGCCGCGCACAGCTGTACCGCAGCGATAGCGGTAGCGGGATTCAGGAGTGGACGGCCGGTGAGTGGCGCGAGTTATTGACCGGTGTTCTGGAGGCGGGAGCGCTGCAGTTACAGTTTTTGCCGGTGATCAGCAACCGCAATCGCCGCTTGCTGCAGTTTGAAGTGTTCAGCCGTATCGTCTGGCAGGGGGAAACGTTGTCGGCGGCACGGTTCTGGCCAATGGTGGAACAGCACCAGCTGGCTGCCCGTTACGATGCCAGTATTGTTGCCCAGGTACTGGCTTTACTGGTGCAGCATGCCCCGCAGAAAGGTATTCGCTATTGCATTAATATTTCGCCGGCCTCAGTCCTGGATGAACAGTTCCACCAGTGGCTGGTGGATTTATTCCGTGCTTCACCTGCGCTGGCGGCTCATATTGCACTGGAAGTACCTGAATCATCCCTGACCGGTATCGAAACTGCTCTGGCCCGGCTGGCTATACAGCTGAAACCTTTTGGCGTAACTCTTGGTGTCGATCAGGTGGGTACCGGCAGCATGGCCTTTGCTTACCTGCAGCGTTTGCCGCTGGATTATATCCGTATTGATGGCAGCTTTAACCGCGGCCTGCATCAGGCGCAGGATCATCGTTTCTTTATCCAGTCGATGGTGCAGATTGCCCACAACCTGGATCTGCTGATTCTTGGCGAAGGAATTGAAGAAGCCGATGATGTCAGCGTACTGCGCCAGACCGGCGTGGATGGCATGAGCGGTTATTTCTTCAGCAAGCCGCTGGCGACACTGGCAGATGCTCATGCCTGGCAATTACCGGCAGACGATGACTAAGGCTGCGACATTTTGCCTCTGTATCCATAGGCTGTAACCAGTACAATGCGCCCAGTTTATACGCTGTCGTGCGGAGAAATTATTATGCGTAATATGACTGCTGTTTTGGTATTGCTGTTGGGACTGACGGGCTCTGTAATAGCCTTGTCTCAACCGCTGGATGTGAGCGGTGCTTACGTGCGGGAGCCCATTCCCGGGCGCTATATGAGTGCAGCATTTATGACGCTCACTAATACGTCAGCCACCGATAAAACACTGATCAGTGTCAGTGCTGACTGGGCGGGAATTATTGAAATACACACCCACTTGCATGATAACGGCGTGATGCGCATGCGTCAGCTGGAGTCACTGACTATCCCGGCCGGCGAAACCGTGAGCCTGCAGCCCGGTGGTCTGCATTTGATGTTGTTTAAGCTGCAGTTACCTTTGACGGAACCACTGCCATTAACCCTGTGTTTTGATGATGGTGAGTGTCAGACCGCCAGCGCTGAATTACGCAGTCTTAAATAAATTCCCCGACATTTAAACCCAATAAAAAACGCGCCCATTAAGTATTCATCAGGAATATTTACAGGGCGCGTTTTTTTATTGCTTATTATTGTCCATCATCAGGCTCCCATGCGGAGCATGGGAACGATAAATTATCGTTAAAATACTGCCAGCTCAGGCTGTTTCAGTTTGCCCGGCATTTTTCTTGGCGGTTGTTTCTTTGGTGGTTTCCGTTTCATCAGGCTGAGGTGGCTGCCATTCTTTCAGCAGTTTTAATACCTCTCCGGCTTTACGTCCCTGCATGGCACAGGCGGTCATCATGCCTGCCATTAAAGCGCCACCCACGCCTGCGGTCATCACATCGGCACCGGTCATATAAAGATTTTTAACCGGTGTGACCGGATGCAGAAACGGCTTTTTAAAACGATCGACAAAGTGATCAAGGCCGTAGATTTCACCGGCCGTGCTTTTCTGGAACCAGTCGCTCGACAACGGTGTGGATAATTCCTGAAACACCAGTTTGTCGCGTAATTGCGGCAGACGCTGGTAGAGTTTTTCCAGCAGACGCTCGCTGACACGGGCTTTGATATTTTCGTACTCTTCGCCACGCTGATTCCAGGTGCTGCCGCTCCACTGACTGAACCATTCGTGCTTGGCGACGGTGACAATTTCGACGGTGGATTTACCCGGAAAGCGGTTGTTCCAGTCAGGGTCTTTGGCCGATGGGAAGGAAATATATACGACCGGAAATTCCTGCTCCGGATCGTCATAGTAGCGCTGCAAATTGCCTTCGTGGTCGGCGCTTGGGTAAATCCACAGGTTGGTTGTGTTTAAGCCAAGTTCTTCGGCAGTCCCTTCAAAGCCCGCATAAATACAATAATGAGCGCTTGAACGCTGCACCTGTTTGGCCCAGCGTTCGGTGCCCAGTTTTTTCCGCACATCGGCGGGCAGCAGGCGCTGGGTGGTATTCCAGAAACCTGCGTTACTGACTACGCGACCGGCCGTCAGCTCGGTGCCATTGGCCAGGCGCACGCCACAGGCGCGGTTATTACGCACGATGATTTCGTCGACATCGGCGTAGGTAAAGACTTCGCCGCCGGATTTCTGAATGGTCGGAATAATAGTGCGGGCAATAGCCGAAGCGCCGCCCACCGGATAGGCACCACCGGCCAGATAATGCTTGGCGATTAAAGCGTGCATAATGAAGGCGGCGTCGGTAGGCGTCTGACCGTAATCGCCCCATTGGCCGGTCAGTACCGAAATTAATTGCTGATTGCTGGTGAGATTTTCCAGCACTTCGCGGGTGGTCTGGAAAAATTCTTTCGGCAGAAGCAGCGGACGAATGAGGTTATAGGCCCGTGCAAGCAAGGGGGGCATCGCCTGGCCGGCAAAAAAACGCGGGGTCTTGCGGCTCATTTCACGGATCAGTTCGATGTAACGATCAATCGCCTGAGCTTCCTCTGGGAAGCGTTCTTTCAGCATGGCGGAAAAGTTATCCCGGCCGGCAACAAAACCATATTCTTCTTTGCCGAGAACAATGCGGTCGTATTCGGGCTCCATTTCCGCCCACCGCAGGCGTCCTTCGCTGACCACATCAAATACCCGGCGCAGGGTAGAGGGCTTATGCACTTCACCGATGTAGTGCACGCCGACATCCCATTCAAAACCTTCACGGTCATAAGCATGGGTAAAGCCTCCGGCGGTGTAATGCTGTTCAAGAACCGCGACTTTCTGGCCCAGTAAGGACAGGAAGGCCGCGGTTGTCAGGCCGCCCATGCCGGAGCCAATAACAATTACATCGTAATGGCTGTCGGCGCGATTGGCGCGAAAGCGGGTGCCGGTTCTTACTTTGACCTTGCTCATGGGGTGCTCCTCCGGATGGGGCTGGTGTTTTGTTATTGTTATTACGACTTATCTATGCAAAAAGTTGCATATGGTTGTCAGGTTATCCCGACCACATAGGCGATGCAAGCCCAGACAGGTAGAATGACGGCGAAAATTAAGGAGAACACAGTGTCGCTGAAACACGCCATTCTGGTGTTGCTGGAAACCGAGCCGGGCTCAGGCTATGACCTGCTGAAGCGTTTCCGCGAGCATATGGGCTATTTCTGGAATGCCAGTCATCAGCAGATTTATCAGCAGCTTAAATGGATGCACGAAGCCGGCTGGCTGGCGCTGCGCACCGAGCCGCAGCAGGGGAAGCCGGACCGCAAGGTGTACGAACTAACGCTGGCGGGCCATGATGCCTTGCTTGACTGGCTGGCTGAAACCAGCAAGCCGCAGAAGGTCAATGACAGTCTGCTGGTGCGTTTGTATGGCGGCCATTTACGTGAAGCGGCCGCTATCCGTGCGGATATAGCCCATCACCGTAAACTGTATGAGCAGAACCGGGCTGCGCTGTTGTCGATTGAACAGCATTATCTGGCTTTGCCTGAAACTGAGCGGCAGCGTTACCGCTTTCCATACCTTACTTTGCGTCGCGGCATTCTGTCAGTGCAGGCCTGGCTCGACTGGGCAGATGAAGTCGACGCTTTTCTGAATCACCAATAAATTGAAAAAGGAACAACAATGGCGGGTGCAAGTTTATTAGCGCTGCTGGACGATATTGCCACGGTACTGGATGACGTGGCTGTGATGTCGAAAATGGCGGCCAAGAAAACCAGCGGCGTGCTGGGGGATGATCTGGCGCTCAATGCGCAGCAGGTTTCCGGTATACGTGCCGAGCGTGAGTTGCCGGTGGTGTGGGCGGTTACCAAAGGCTCATTGAAGAACAAGCTGATTCTGGTTCCGGCGGCACTGCTGATCAGTGCGTTTGCTCCCTGGGCGGTAATGATTCTGCTGATGCTGGGCGGCGCTTATCTGTGTTTTGAAGGCGTTGAAAAACTGCTGCACAGCATTTTACACCGCAAAGAGGCGGAAGCTGGCAAACAGCAATTGCAGCAGGCGTTGCTTAATGGCTCTGAAGATTTACTGGCGTTTGAGCAGGGTAAAATCAAAGGCGCGATACGCACCGATTTTATTCTTTCGGCAGAAATTATTGTGATTACGCTGGGCTCGGTTGCTCAGGCCAGTTTTACCACCCAGGTGCTGGTTGTCTCGGCCTTAGCCCTGCTGTTTACCTTTGGCGTTTATGGCCTGGTGGCGGCGATTGTGAAAATGGATGACGCCGGTCTGTATCTCAGTGAACGCAGCAATCGCCTGCTGCAGAGTATCGGTCGCGGGCTGCTGATACTGGCTCCGTGGCTGATGAAAACCTTATCGGTGGTCGGCACGCTGGCGATGTTTCTGGTGGGCGGCGGTATTCTGATGCACGGCGTACCACAGCTGGAACATCTGGCGCATTCGGCATCCGGTTGGGCAATTCACAGCTGGGGCACAACGCTGCCATGGCTGGCGGATATCAGCAGTGCATTACTGCCGCTGGTATTTAACCTGCTGGTGGGATTGCTGGCCGGAGCGGTGTTGGTGGGTGTAATGGCTGTGTGGGAGAAACTGCGCGGGAAAAACGCTGCGGCTGTTCAGTAAGGTTGGTATTTTCCCTTATTCAGCGGCCGGCTTCTCTGCAGCTGGCCGCAGGATAATCAGTTGTACGGCTTATTCTGTTCCTGCTGCCATTCTTCCGACATCAGCACTTCGTCGGCCGGTTTGCCGGGAATGGCATGACCTTCGCTGGCCCATTCGCCCAGATCAATCAGCTTGCAGCGTTCGCAGCAGAATGGACGGTATTTGTTTTCTGCAATCCATTCCACGTCTTTTTTACAGGTCGGGCAGTTTACTTTCATGGGGTTCTCGCAGGTTTGCTAATCGCATGTTAGTCAGCGCTGTTGCGGGCTATTTTATCGTGAGGCTGCACGTAACAGGTAGCTGTTGTGTAACAGTTCCAGCTGCTGGTGCAGTTCGGCCAGCCCCAGACTGTTATCGGCAATATCATCGGCGCGTGCACGGCGTTCATCGCGAGGCATTTGTGCGGCGATGATACGGCGGATCTGATCGGCGTTATTCTGGTCGCGGGAAGTCGCCCGTGCAATCTGAATATCGACCGGCACGTCAATCAGCAGTGTATGTTGTGTTAATAATGCCTGGCCGGATTCGAACAACAGGGGTGACACAAGAATGGCATAGGCAGAAGTTGCTTGCTGCAACTGGCGGATAATACTGTCGCGGATGCGCGGGTGAGTCTGGGATTCCAGCCACTTACGTTCATTCGGCTCGGAGAAAACTTTGTCACGCAGCCAGGCGCGGTTAAGGCTGCCGTCCGCCAGCAGTGCCTGTTCGCCGAAATGCTCCTTGATTGCCTGCCAGGCCGGCTGGCCAGGCTCAACAACTTCGCGGGCGACAATATCGGCATCGACCACAGTAATACCTTTGCCGGCAAAAAAGTCACTGGCAGCGGTTTTGCCGCTGCCAATTCCACCGGTTAAACCCAGAACCCACATCGCTGATTATTACCTGTCAGAAACGGCCCAGATACCACTGGCTGATGTCATTGCCCCAGAGGGCGGCAATCCAGCCAGCGGCGGCCAGATAGGGGCCAAAAGGAATCGGAACATTTTTGTCCCGTCCGAGAATAATAATGCCGGCAATACCAACCACAGCGCCCACCACGGAAGAGAGCAGGATGATCAGCGGCAGGCTTTGAACGCCGAGCCAGGCGCCAAGGGCGGCCAGCAATTTGAAGTCACCGTAACCCATTCCCTCTTTGCCGGTAACCAGCTTGAAGATCCAGAACACGCTCCACAATGCCAGATAGCCTGCAGCTGCGCCGTATACCGCACTGTCCAGATCGGTAAATAATCCCTGACTGTTGACCAGAAGGCCCAGCCACAGAAGGCTTAAAGTCATTGTGTCGGGCAAAATCTGATGGTCGATATCAATCACCGACATGCTGATTAACAGCCAGGTGAACACCAGCATAGCGGCCAGCTGCCAGCCCCAGGGATACACCAGTAATAACGTCGTACTCAGAATGGCGGTGGCAATCTCCACCGCCGGATAACGCAGGCTTATAGGGGTGCCACAACCGGCACACTTACCGCGCAGCAAGACCCAGCTTAGCACCGGAATATTCTGCCAGGCCCTGACCGGAGCCTGGCATTTTGGGCAGTGTGAGTCAGGCTTTAACAGGTTGAAGGGCTTACTCAGATCGTCAATGGCCGGGTGCTTGGGCAGGTTGCTGTCCATTTCCAGGCAATCCTGCTTCCAGCTGCGGAACATCATGACCGGAAAACGCAGGATAACGACGTTGAGGAAACTGCCGATGAGCAGGCCAAGTAAAAGAACGCTGCCAGCAGCGAGCCAGATATTCCCACCAACAAACTGCAAGGTTTGCATTACACCACATCCCCCATCTGGAAAATGGGCAGATACATCGCAATGATCAGGCCACCAATAACTACGCCCAGAAACGCCATCACCATGGGCTCCAGCATGGCCGTAAGGCCGTCGACTGTAGTGTCGACTTCTTCTTCAAAGTAGCTGGCGGCTTTATCCAGCATGGCATCCAGGGCGCCGGACTCCTCGCCAATACTGGTCATCTGTACCACCATATTGGGGAACACACCGGTAGCTTTCATCGCAAAGTGCATTTGCTGACCGGAAGAGACTTCATCACGGATTTTCAATACTGCTTCTTTGTAAACAACGTTACCAACGGCTCCGGCCACCGATTCGAGGGCTTCAACCAGAGGAACACCAGCAGCGAAGGTTGTTGATAGCACCCGGGCATAGCGTGCAACAGCTGCTTTTCTGATCAGTTCACCAAATAGTGGCACCTGTAAAGTGAAGCGTTCGAAACTATTACGGAATTTCGGAGAACGCTTCAACGCCTGAGTGAATGCGACACCAATAGCAATCAGGATTGCAAAGCCCTGTAACCAGTATGCTTGTACCTGTTCCGATAAAAACACTACGAACTGAGTTGGAGCGGGTAGCTCTGCGCCAAAGTTAGAGAACATTTCCTGGAATGTTGGTACGACTTTAAGCAGCAAAATGACTGTTACAATAAAAGCAATGGCCAGAGTAATTGCAGGGTACATCAGCGCTTTTTTGATTTTCTTATGCAGAGACTCGGTTTTTTCTTTATAAATAGCGACTTTATCCAGCATGGCTTCCAGCGCACCGGCCTGTTCGCCAGACTCCACCAAGTTACAGGTCAGGTCGTCAAAATATTCCGGATACTGCTTTAGTGCCGATGCAAAATCATTACCGGCAGATACAGAATCGCGAATACCAAAAATCAGCTCTTTCATTGATACGTTATCGACACCATCGGCAACGATATCGAATGATTGCACCAGTGGCACACCGGCTTTGATCATGGTCGCCATCTGGCGGGTAAAAAAGGTCACATCTCCGGTAGTTATTTTCTTCTTCTTCGGTCCACCAATACCAAATAATGGTTGCGCGACTTTGCGCACCTTAATTGGATTTACCCCTTGTTTACGTAGCTGGGCTTTCACCATCGCTGCGTTTTGGCCCGTCATATCGCCCTTAATGGTTTGACCGCGACGGTTAACACCTTCCCAGGTAAAGGAGCTGTTTTTAATTTGCTTAGCCATAATGCAATATGTCCATACGCTGGGCGGTACAATATACCGCCATAAATCTTAGTCGGTGGTTACCCGGTTGGCTTCTTCCAGGCTGGTAACCCCTTGGGCTACCTTTTGCAGCGCCGATGTACGCAAATCGTTAAAGCCTTCTTTGCGCGCCGCATCAGAAATCTCAATTGAGTTACCGCCCTCCATGATAATACGGGAGATAGCATCGGTTATTCTAACTACTTCATAAATACCGACACGGCCTTTATAACCGCCTTTACATTGCTCACAGCCAACCGGCTTATAAATCTCAGCGGTCTGCAGTTGCTCTTCGGTAAAGCCAGCTTCCAACAGCAGTTCTTTGGGAATCTCTGCCGGGGCTTTGCAGCTTGAGCATAAACGCCGCGCCAGACGTTGGGCGATAATCAGGCTGACGGAGGTGGCAATATTGAACGATGGCACGCCCATATTAGCCAGACGGGTCAGGGTTTCGGCGGCACTGTTGGTGTGCAGGGTGGAAAGCACTAAGTGACCGGTTTGGGCAGCTTTGATGGCGATAGAGGCGGTATCCAGATCCCGGATTTCCCCCACCATCACCACGTCCGGGTCCTGACGTAGGAACGAACGCAGAGCCGCCGCGAAGTCGAGACCAACGCGAGCATTCACGTTTACCTGATTAATACCTTCGAGGTTAATTTCCACCGGGTCTTCAGCGGTGGAAATATTGGTGCCTTCCACGTTAAGGATATTCAGACCGGTATACAGGGATACCGTTTTACCGGAACCGGTCGGGCCGGTAACCAGAATCATGCCCTGTGGCTTGGCCAAGGCTTCCATATATAAGGCTTTCTGGTCTGCTTCGTAACCGAGCATATCAATGCCCAGTTTGGCCGAAGAAGGGTCGAGAATACGCAGTACGATTTTTTCGCCCCAAAGGGTTGGCAGGGTGTTTACCCGGAAATCAATGGCCTTGGTTTTGGACAGTTTCATCTTGATGCGCCCATCCTGCGGGACACGCCGTTCAGAAATATCCATCTGAGACATCACCTTTAAACGAGCAGCGATCTTACCAGCCAGATTAACAGGCGGGCTGGCGACTTCATGCAGCATACCGTCTGTGCGGTAACGTACCCGGTAGCGCTTCTCATAGGGTTCAAAGTGAATATCAGATGCGCCACCTTTGATGGCATCGAGCAACATTTTGTTTACGAAACGTACAATAGGAGCATCGTCACCGGAGGAGTCTTTTTCGGCTTCCTGAGCTTTTTCCCGCGCATCCGGATCTTCCAGATCAACGTCGTCGAGTTCGCCATCCAGTTCGCCAAAGCTGTTGTCATTGGCGGCCAGAAACTTATCAACGGCACTGCCCAGTTTGTCTTCTTCAGCCAGTACCGCCTCGACGGTCATACCGGTATTAAACTTGATTTCGTCGATCGCCAGCATGGCGGATGGGTCGCTTTGCGCGACAAACAGACGGTTTCCGCGCTGAAACAGTGGCAGAACACGGTGCTTCTCGATCAGTTCGCGGCTGACCAGTTCTTTGGGCATCAGCTCAAAATCAAAGGAACTGAGGTCCAGCAGGGGGAGACCAAACTCTTCAGAAGCCAGCAATGCAATGGCACGTGATTTTATGTAACCCGATGCAACGGCGGCGGCAACGAAGCTGATTTTGTCCTGCTTTGCCTTATTGATAATTTCCTGAGCTTGCTGACTGTTGACGAGGTGTTGTTCGACGATTCGGCGTGGTAAGCCGGTTAAAACGGCCATAGAGACTTCCTCAAAGGCATTGTGCTTTTTGTACCAGAACATACCAGAGGGCAGGCGCCAGCGCCAGCGTGGAGTCTTGGCTCCATCACTGACTGCTCTGTGGCGTACTTACAAATGTTATCGGCCAGTCATTACTTTGTTATGAATTTTTCTCATTGCCGGGTAATGAGCGTGAAATGAGAAAACATATGTACATGACAGGAAGCGCTGCAGCGAAGGCAAAGTCAGAAGTAAAGAGTTTGACGCTGGGGTCAAACATCGTAAAAGGAGGCATGATCCAGTAGAAAATCCACAAGCATAATAGAAAAAAGCCAGAAAAAAGCAGCTTTTTTGTTTGTATCGGGTGTTCGATGTATTCTGTTATCAGCCATAAAGTCAGAAAGCAGGAGAGTAACGGCATTGCCCATATCCGGTTGGTGTCAAAAGCAATTAAATGCAGAGAGAGGGGCGCGATGCAGGTGCAGCATGCAATGCTGGTAAGAAAAATACGATTCTTTTTTTCAATGCCGTCCAGCAGATGCCAGCCAATTATAATAGTTGGGATGAACATCGAAATAATGGAAGACTGATACCAGTCGTTATTGAACCGACCTGATAATTTAGTCGATTCTTCCCGTAAGTAATCAAAGAACGAATATGTCAGCATCTCGGAATATTGGGCAGCATAATATTCATTAATAGGAAGGAAATGCAAAAATTTAGCATCCATCGCGGCGCGCAGGGTATTTATATCTAACTGCTGTTGATTAAAGATAATAAACAACGTGACCATTATTGGCGAAATGATTGGCAGCCACGATTTTCCTGGCCACTGCCAGAAATGCAGTAGTGAAGTATCTGAGTTGCGGGATTGTTTTAAAAGTATGGCTAAAACAACCAAGGGGAGGAATATAACAACAACCAGCTCATGAATAAAAACGGCAGAGGAAAGAAGTATCGCAGCTAAGAACCATGAGTTATGACGGATAGCCAATAAAGCACCAATACCCATAATGCTGACGTGAATATCAAGATAGTTTCTTATATTACTCAGCATTGTCATATACGGAGAGGAAAAAAATACGACAGAGAACAGCGTGAATACCCAAAAGCCTTTCATCTGCTGTTGCATTCTTAATGCAAGACTGAAAAGCAGAGCAATGAACGAAAATAATATAACCAAACCAATTGTTTCGAACATGCTCAGTGTTTCGGCTGGTGACAAATTCTGCATAAATGGCGCCAGAACACTGCCCCATGCTCCACGTTTAATAAAGCCCCATTCGTAGGTCAGCAACCAGTTAATGTCAGCCCATTGATGTACCGGATTCCAGCCTTTAATCAGAGCGTATGTTGCGCACCACAGCATGACTGAAAACTGTGCATAGTAATGCAATTTTTCTTTAACCGAATGATAAGGCAAAATATTTTTTTTAAACATAAGCTTAGGATAAAGGGCAAGCATGGGCGGATATTCCATTTTCCTGTTGTCGGGGCCAGATTTTCTAACACGCTGTTGCTTTAGGTGGGTTTTGGATATAAAAAAGCCGGCACGGTGGCCGGCTTTAAAAACTAACGGATATTAATTAGTTTTTGGCAGGAATTTAGCGCCGATCTGAGCAGTACCACCTGCGGCAGAGCTTGCCCATGTTACAGCGCCACTTACAGTGTTGATGCTAGGTGTCAGAGTATAAGAACGAGCGGCCAGTTCTTTAGGTACGGTTTCACCGGTTGCAGTGTTTGTTGAGGTGGTATCAATTGTACCGCCAAAAGTTACAACCAGCACGCCATTTGCACCGAGAGCAACACTGGCAATTTTACCGGCAGCCTGGTTGGTGCCAGTGGCCAGGCCACTTAAACCGGTGTAAGTTTCCAGGACCGAGGCTGTTGCAGGCAGGCTGGAATAACGTGCAGCATATTCACCAACAGCCAGCTGTAGTGGACGAGCTACAGACAGAGTGTTGGTCGCATCTGTGCGCAGAATATAAGTCTGATACTGAGGCACTGCAACAGAAGCCAGAATACCGATGATCGCAATAACGATCATCAATTCGATCAAGCTAAAGCCTTGTTGTTTTTTCATAGTGTGTTCTCCACTCTCGAATGAGATTTTAGTTATGGGCAATTCAAAGCGGGCTTTGAGTTGCTGTGTCACATCAGGGACAGTGCGAAGAGTGTGCCAAGCTTAGTTGGCCGCTGCAAGCCCAGTTTTCGGGTATTCGTCACGTTTTTTGATCCATGTCCGGCGATAACCTGAATGCCAATTAACCAGATTGTCAGAGAGTGACAAATATTGTCACTTTAATCGTGTTGAAACAGAGTATTGACCTTTACTCTCCCCCCTCACACCAGCCTCATCGACAGGTCAATCGCTTTGCAGTCTTTGGTCAGAGCACCAATAGAAATGTAATCCACGCCGGTTTCGGCGTAGGCGCGCAGGCTGGTATCGGTAATGCCGCCGGAGGCTTCCAGTTTTACCACACCGTTAGGGCGGCCCTGACTTTTCTGTCTGGCATGGACAACGGCAACGCGCATTTGTTCAGGATTGAAGTTGTCGAGCATGATGATGTCGGCACCGGCATCGATGGCTTCGTCCAGTTGCTGCATGGTTTCCACTTCTACCTCAACCGGTTTGTCGGGGGCAATGTCGTGTGCCTGGCTGACTGCTGCGCGAATGCCGCCGGCTGCCATGATATGGTTTTCCTTAATAAGGAAAGCATCGTACAGGCCAATACGATGGTTAAAGCAGCCGCCGACGCTGACTGCGTACTTCTGTGCGATACGCAGACCAGGAATGGTTTTGCGGGTATCGAGCAGTTTTACGCCGGTGCCGGTCACCTTATCGGCATAGAAGCGGCACAGGGTGGCAGTGCCGGACAGGCTTTGCAGAAAGTTCAGGGCGCAGCGCTCGCCGGTCAGCAGCGAGCGGGCACTTCCCTGCAGTTCGAACAGCGTCTGATTGGGGCGTACCCACTGGCCTTCGGATACGCGCCAGATCACGCTGACGGCCGGATCGAGCTGGCGGAATACTTCATCTACCCAGGCGCGTCCGGCAACAATGGCGCGCTCACGGGAAATGATGCGCGCTTTGGCTTGCTGAGTTGCCGGGATCAGACGGGCGGTAATATCGCCGCTGCCCACATCTTCTTCCAGCGCACAGGCAACGATGGTGGCGATATCATTTTGATGCAGGCTCAGATCCATGGTTTAAGAAACTCTTTGTCAGCTTGAAGACGACCGGGCTCAGCAGTAACAGGGCAACCAGGTTTGGCAGCGCCATCATTGCGTTGAGGGTATCGGCAATCAGCCAGGCGACGTCGAGTTCACGCGTTGCACCGATCGGAATGGCCAAAACCCAGATGATCCGGAAAATGGGCACGGATTTTACACCGAACAGGTACTCTGTGCATTTCTCTCCATAAAAAGACCAGCCAATAATGGTGGTGAAGGCAAAAATCGCCAGGCCGAGGGTCACAATATAGTTACCAACGCCGGGCAGGCCGAGGGCGAAAGCGGCGGAGGTGAGGTTGGCGCCACTTAAGCCTTTGCCGGCGACACATTCGGCGACTTCCGGCGGGCACAGCTGCCAGGCACCGGAGGCGACAATCACCAGCCCGGTGATGGTGCAGATAATGATGGTGTCGATAAAGGTACCCAGCATGGCAATGCTGCCCTGACGCACCGGGTTGTCAGTCTGGGCGGCGGCGTGGGCAATCGGCGCGCTGCCCAGACCGGCTTCGTTAGAGAAGACACCGCGGGCCACACCAAAGCGGATGGCTGCCCAGACCGCTGCGCCGGCAAAGCCACCCACTGCCGCAGTCGGATTAAAGGCGTGGTGAATAATCAGTTCAATTGCCTGTGGTACCCGGTCGGCAAAGATCACCAGCAGTATCAGGCCACCAAGTATGTAAGCAATCGCCATAAAAGGGACGAGCTTACCGGCCACTTCAGAGATACGGCGAATGCCACCTAATAGCACCATGCCAACGAGAATGGCGATGGCTACGCCGGTCGCCCATTCCGGCACACCAAAACCATCGTGCAGAGCGTCGGCGACCGAGTTGGCCTGTACGCCGTTACCGATACCGAAGCCCGCCAGCATACCGAAGAAAGCGAAGACTAATGCCATCCAGCGGAATTTCGGGCCAAGGCCATTGCGGATGTAGTACATCGGGCCGCCAACATAATGGCCCTGCTCGTTGCGTTCACGGTAGTGAACGGCAAGTACGGCTTCAGCGTACTTGGTGGCCATGCCCAGCAGGGCAATCAGCCACATCCAGAACAGCGCCCCAGGCCCACCGGAAGCAATGGCGGTGGCAACCCCGGCAATATTTCCGGTACCGATAGTGGCTGACAGCGAGGTCATCAGGGCGTTGAATCCGGATATTTCGCCCTGACCTTTGCCTTCGCGGTTGGTCCACAGATAGACGAAACCGCGTTTGATATTACGGATCGGATAAGCTTTCAGGCCGATGGTCAGATACAGGCCGGTGATACCGATCAGAAACAGCATGGGCGCACCCCAGGCCCAGCCATTAATCGTCTTAATAAACTCCAGCATGCTGCTCTCTCTTTATTGTCATTTTATGTCAGCGGTCACTATAAAGGTTGTGGCAGGGGCTGCCAAACTGACGACACCGCTAAAAAGCGTTAAGGTGTCGACTTTGTTCATGGTATCCGGGAGCACAAGCATGAAAGTGAGTGAGGGGCGTCTGGATAGTGCCTGCTGGTGTCCGTCACCGAACTTTGGCCCGCGCCCGTCCGGTAGTGAGGGTGAGATCAGTCTGTTGGTGATTCACAATATCAGCCTGCCGCCAGGCCAGTTTGGTGGTGGTTATGTGCAGCGTTTTTTTCAGAATGAATTGCCGGTCGATGAGCATCCGTACTTTGCTGAAATCGCTTCTCTGCAGGTTTCCAGTCACTTACTGATCGAGCGCGACGGAACCGTAACCCAGTTTGTGAATTTTAAGGACCGCGCCTGGCATGCCGGGCGTTCGGTTTATGACGGCAGGGAAGACTGCAACGACTATTCTGTAGGTATTGAGCTGGAAGGAACGGACACCGATGCCTACAGTGCGGTGCAATACGTTACGCTGGCTGCTGTCATCAGAGCGTTGCAGCAGGCCTATCCTGCTATCGGTGCGCGTATTACCGGGCACGAGCATATTGCGCCAGGGCGGAAAACCGATCCGGGCCCGGCATTCGACTGGCAACATTTACTCCGTTTATTGGCTTCGTCCGGAGATTGAGAGGCTGTTATGAAATTTCTGATCGTTTTTATCGCACTGGTACTGCAATCGCAATTACCTTTGCCGCAGCGCAGTACACGCAGCCGCACCTTTGCGCGCTGGCTCAGCCTGTGGCTGCCGCGCAGCTTTTTTCCGCGTATCCCGCGCCACGTTAAATACGCCCTGATCGTGGTTATTCCGGCGTTGCTGCTCGCCTCCGGTTTCTGGTATCTGGAGCAGTTTGCCTGGGGATTAATCAGCTTTGTGCTGGAAATCCTGTTGTTGCTTTATGTGCTGTCGCACATCGGTATTGAGCGGCACCTGCAGGAATACCGTGAAGATTTGCAGCAGGGGGATACTCAGGGGGCTTATCACTGTGCTGAAAAATTCCTCGCGGTACCGGAAGTCAGCGTGACGGAAGATACCGGTCAGATGAACGAGCAGGTAATTAAAGCGCTGTTGCATCGCTGGTTCGAATATTTTTTCCTGATGGTTTTCTGGTACATGATTGCCGATGTCGCTGGGGTATTGCTGGCCTGGTTCAGTGTGCAGTATGCGCGCGCCAGCGACTGTGATCAAAAAGCCTGGCGTTACCTGCACTGGCTGGAGTGGATTCCGGTTCGTCTGTTAGGGCTTACTTATGGTCTGGCGGGTAATTTTATGCGTGCCCTGCCGGTCTGGCAGGGGTATTTATGGCAGCTGAAAGCGAGTGGCGCCGATATTTTGTTTTCCGTCGCCAGCAGTGCGTTATCCCATAACGGTGAGCAGAGAAAATGGCATAGCGTTGCTGACGATGGTGAGGCGGCGGCACGGGAGCTGGATGAATGGCATCAGCTGCATTTGCGCAGTGTCTCTATCTGGATGGTTATGATCGCTGCGGCCACGGTAGGAGGGTGGTTGCTGTAGTAACAGCGGTTTAAAAGTCGCTGCCCTGATAGTACTTAATGCACGGTCAGGGCAGCATTATTGTCTCTTACCTTCAGCCTTTAATGGCAATGCCGACCGGCAACTCTTCAAACCAGTTCAGAAATTCGTGCACATAGGGTGGCTGAAACAAGCGGCCATGCTGTGGTGCCATAATCTGAATATCCAGTTGCCGTACGCGACGAACCCAGTCCAGCTTTGCCTCATTCGACGGCATCCAGCGCTGGTGGAATTTACGCATTTTGGGAATATGCGTACTCATATTGTCGACCCAAAGCGGAGCATCGGTGGATTCCATCGCCGCTCCGATATCGCCACTCATTAATATTTTAGCTTTCGGATCATAGACATTAAAATTGCCGGAAGAATGCAGATAATGGGCAGGAATAAACTGCAGCTGAATGCGGCCAAGATTCAGCGTCATGCCTTCATCCGGAATTGAGCAATACTCTATTTTTTCCATACCGAAGTGACGGATAAAACTTTCCCATAACCAGGGGGAGTAAAGCTTGGCATTGGGTAATGCCTGATCCCATAAACCCAGCGACGAGATAATGTCAGGATCCTGATGCGAGGCAAATAAATGTGTGATCTGTTCGGCGGGTACGAATTTTAATACCGCTGACAACATCGGGGCGAAGAGCTCAATACCGCCCGGATCCAGCAGAATGGTCTGATCACCACTCTGAATCAGATATTGATTGGTATCGATAATACCTTCGGCTTTATGTGGGTCGCGGCCGAACATAATCCAGCGGTGATCACCGTCTTCGTACAGCGTGGTTGCTAGCATAGTGCGATTCCTTATCCTGTTTATCGTCCGTTGCGGATTATTGTGTGTGTTTTTGCCGCTGCCCGAGCAGGCGTCTGGCCTGGCTCAGGTGAGCGCGGATTTTGTCGGCGGTATCGGTAATATTTTGCGCAATCACCTCCAGCTGATTACGGAAATCACCGGCTGAGGCGGCTTCTACTTTGCTGGAAGTGGCAATCAGATTGGCGGTGCGGATGTGTTTATCGCCTTCTTCCAGCTGTTGCTCCAGTTCACGCAGACCACGGCTGAGGGTTTGCGACAACGTCTCGCGCTGTTTATAGCAGTTCTGCATCGAAACGGTCAGCGAACCGAGGTTCTGGCTGTGCTGGTCGGCGACCCAGCCAAATTTGTCGGCGGCGGTACTGGCGCGCCACAGAGCTACTGCGTTATGGGATAAATGCTCAGAGACGCCGTTAATATATTGCGACTGGCGGATAATGTCGGATGCCAGCTCATCAATAAAATGCGTAATTGCCTTAAAACCTACGGTTTTGGAACCGGCGCGGACGGCCAGCGCACGGGCGTTTTTGGCTGTCAGGGCGAGTCCTTTGGCTTCCAGCATGGCCTGATGCAATTCGGCGGCAATGCTGGCAGCGGTAACAAAAATAGGTGTAGCCATAATCAGTGTGTCCGGCAGGGGCTCTGGTATCTGAGCGCGAATACTGAAAAGTATAGATAGTTTTTCTGTTATCTCCGCAGATCAGTTCGCGGTTATCTTCTGGTTCGGTAATTCAGTGCCTGCGGCATTGGTTTTCAGCCAGCCACGCACGCGGCGCACGATCAGGTTGCTGTCGTCGTAATTCAGATCAAATGCCGGAATTTCGATTTGCTGATATTGCAGGCGTTGTTTATGCCGCATGCTGCCGGCGCGTTGCTGAGTAGCATAAACAGGGCTGATGCTCTGCTCGCTGATCAGATCGAGTAATGGCAGATCCAGCCGCACCAGTTGCTGATTCAGTGGCACGGGAGACAGCGGGTTATCCAGGGCATCAATCAGAATCAGCGCCAGTCCGCGCTCCTGTGCTTTACTCTGGCTGCCTGCATTGCCTGCCGTTTTACTTGTCGCGCCGTTCTTGCTGCGCGTCAGTAAAAAATCAGCCGCCCAGTTGGCGCTGTTGCCACAGGCAATCACCACAATATTGAGCTGACCACGCTGATTGAGAAAGCTGATACCCTGACGGATACGGTCCTGCATCTGCTCGCGGTAGCGTTCGTTGGGGTCCGTTTTCTCTGCCGGTGCCGCTGTCTGCGGTTCATCTGCGGTTGGCAACGGTGGTAGTCCGCTCAGTCTTGGTAAGGCCGGTTCGGCGGCATTAAATGCACTGTCCTGTCCGTCGCTGGAGGTTTTTTCAACAGCACTGATGCCATTGCTGTCGACGCTGTCCGCGGCTGGTGTTGCTGCCGGCGGTGACGCTTCAGAAGGCTCTGCGGCATTGTCGGCAAGGGTTGCTTCAGGAACTTCTGTGGTTGCCGGCGTGGCGGCGGCCGTATATTCGGCCGTACTGGTGCGTGCCGGTGGCTGTGCTACAGGTTGCTCCGGCAGTTCGATGCTCAGGGTGGTCCAGCCATAAGCCGGCAGGGTTTCACGCAGCGGCGCGACGATTTCCGGCCAGTGCCCGTGCTGGCCATTGTCGTGCAGAATCAGCACGCCGCCCTGAGGCTGGCCACGGGTTTCGGTTAACAGCAGGCCGTAAAATTCACTTTCGGCGGCAACCAGTCTGACCAGTTCGGATTCACGGCTGTGCAGTTGCAGATATTGCAGCAGACCGTAATGGCGGCTGGCGTCCGGATTCGGAACAACCCGCGGCAGTTGCTTTACGGCGGTTTGATTCGGATCTTCCGGTGACTGCGGATCTTCTGTTGCCGCAGGCGCTTCTGCAGTATCCGGTAATACTGCGTCACTGGCCGGCACTGGCTGACCGCTCTCATTGCCGCTGTTGTCATTGTTGCCGTTGCCGCCGGTATCGTCACCGTCTGCGGCATAAAGCACACAGCTGCCCAGCAACAGCAGAGCGGGCAAGGCTTTGAGCAGGTTTTTCAGCAACCCTGAGAGAGCCGTCATGGGCGTAAAATCCTTAAAAACTGACGCTTTTCAGGCTTACAGCAAAAGCCGTTCCTGTTTTCTGGCTGTGGCTGACATGGTGTTGCCGGCGGTAGTGTTCGCCGCGCTCAGACCTTACAATGCGCGCTGAATTTCTCTTTGCCGGAACCGCTGATGAAAGACTTCCTGATTGCACCGTCCATTCTGTCTGCCGACTTTGCCCGTCTGGGTGAAGAAGTTGAAAACGTACTGGCCGCCGGAGCCGACGTGGTGCACTTCGACGTGATGGATAACCACTACGTACCGAACCTGACCATCGGCCCGATGGTGTGTAAAGCGCTGCGCAATCATGGCATCAAGGCACCGATTGATGTGCACCTGATGGTAAAGCCGGTGGATCGTCTGATCGGCGATTTTATTGAAGCCGGTGCAACCTATATCACCTTCCACCCGGAAGCGTCTGAGCATATCGACCGCAGCCTGCAGCTGATTAAATCGGCGGGCTGTAAGGCGGGCCTGGTGTTTAACCCGGCAACACCACTGCATTACATGGACTATGTGATGGATAAGCTGGATGTGGTGCTGCTGATGTCGGTTAACCCGGGTTTTGGTGGTCAGTCTTTTATTCCGGCCACACTGGATAAACTGCGTGAAGCGCGCGCCAAAATTGATGCATCGGGTCTGGACATCCGTCTGGAAATCGACGGTGGTGTTAAGGCCGATAATATCCGCGAAATCACCGCTGCCGGTGCCGATATGTTTGTCGCCGGTTCTGCCATTTTTAATGCGCCGGATTACAAAACCGTTATCGATCAGATGCGTGCAGAAATCGCTGCTGCGGCGAAGTAACGGATGCGCTGGAATGCTGCGCTGAGTGCGCATTTTACAGTGGCTTCAGGCCCGCAGTTATTGCTGCTGGATCTGGATGGCACACTGATTGACAGTGTGCCCGATCTGGCGGCCGCGGTGGATATTATGCTGGCAGGTCTTGGCCGTGCAGCCGCCGGCAAAGAAAACGTCAGCCACTGGGTCGGTAACGGTGCGGATATGCTGATCCGTCGTGCCCTCTGCGACGGTGATGAACAGGCTGCCGTGGCGTTGGCCACCGGGCATGTGCAACCGGCGCGGGCGCTGTTCGATCAGGCGTATCTGAATGCCCTGCATCATGCCACCGGCGCATATCCGGGCGTTAGCGAGTGGTTGCAGCAGGTGTCGGTGCCCAAGGTGTTGATTACCAATAAACCGCGTTTATTTACCCTGCCTTTACTGCAATCACTGGGCTGGGAAGAGTACTTCGTTCAGGTGTTGTGCGGCGATGATCTGGCCGAGAAAAAACCATCAGCCATGCCTTTGTTACACGCCTGCCAGACGCAGAATGTGACACCGCAACAGGCACTGATGATCGGTGATTCGCGTAACGATATTCAGGCGGCAAAAGCGGCGGGTATTGCCAGTGTTGCCGTCACTTACGGCTATAACCACGGCGAAGATATTCACAGCGCCCGGCCTGACTGGGTGGTGGATAATCTGCTGCAGTTACTCGGCTGATACTATCAATACTAACAGCGGCGGCCTAACCGCCGCTGTTGTCTGCTTTCTTTATCTGCCCGAAAACGGCTTAAAGGCACTGCTGTCCCACAGTTTTTAATCAGCACCATAAGTAGCAAAAACAGCATTTTTTAACATCAAGGCCTGCTGCCTCCCAGGGGAACTTATCCCCTTGCCGGCGGGCCGACCCCAGCTTCGCGCTTTCTGGGCCGTCACCCTTGAAACCTTGATACTTACTGGCCGCGCGCCTCATCGGCCATAAATGGCCGGAGCCGCTTGTCCGGATCCCTGCCGCCAGACCAGACAAAAC
>NZ_DDCJ01000167.1:14224-20782 GCF_002335285.1 Thalassolituus sp. UBA2009 | reverse complement strand
CACGATACGGGCAATACTCTGATTTTCTTTGCGGATATCCGACCAGCGGTTAACCATGTGATAAGTGGTTAACAGCAGAACAACAATGAGAGCCGGCACGGTCCCTACCAGCAGGATTCTCCGCCGGATTGACCACTGCCTGAGGCTCATCAGTGCTCCCTCTCATCTTTTGTCAGTTGTGACGCCAGAGGTTCCGCATCGGGCAGCAGCAGATTCAGGGAGCGGCCAACCTGCTGGTTATAACGGACTTTAAAGTAGGGATTATAATCTGCGTCAGGCCATACATGTTCTTTCAGGCCGGTCAGAAGCATTTCACTGAGGCGATGTGCAACATCATCAATATCGCTGTATGTCGTCGCCAGCGCCCCAGCCTTGATATAGGCACTGGAGGGACCGATTAAGGGTTTATTCTGCCGGTAAGCCGTAATCAGAATATTTTTGATATTGGTCGAGCTGTACAGTTCGGTATCGTACGTACCAATTAGTGCGTGGCTGTTTTTTAACAGATCCAGCAAAGCACGATTAAGATTCTCGTATTGATCAACGAAGTACGGTGTAACCAGTGATTGCTGTAAAGGCAGCGAGGACAGCCCGGAGTTTTTCCACTCCGATTTATCCTGCATCAGAATCCCCAGCGGGCGGTCTGCACCAAGAATACTTTTAGCCAGAGCGATCTGTCGCTTCAGCGGAGGTTCGAGGTACAACGCGGAAGCCAGCTTCGAACTGACGGCTGCAACCGCATCACGGCTGACAAACACAGCAACCGCAGGAGGGCTTTCAGCAAAAGACCAGGCTTCCAGAGCCTGAGGACCAACCAGAACAACCGCAGCATAAGATTGCCAGCCAGTGGGCGGCGGATTATTCAGCAGACGTAATTCCGCTGTAATATCCAGACGCTCAGCCGTTTTTTGCAGTAACTGTTCAACGGAGGGCAGCTTCTCATGAACAACAAATGCAATCTGGGTATTGTCAGCCTGTACAGGAAGCGCCAGCAAACATGTGAGTAAACATGCCGCAAGCCAGCGATAAAGTTTGTGTGCATCCTTGCAACAGAAATCCATTAAAAATCGAGCCCTACCTGAAAGTAATACAAGTCGCGGGTTGAATAACGCTGATCGGCATAAGTCAGGGAATTATCATCGATCAGATGCTGTACAAAAAAACCGGCCCACGGATGATAACGCCCGATCGACCATGTTTTTCTGGTATTAATTTCATAACGCCGATAACGATTGGAGCCGTTATAAGCATCCAGCCAGAAATGCGAAGCGGTAAGACTCCAGTCTTCACCCTGATGATGCCAGCTCATCACCAGATTATCTTTCGCAGTCTGCCGCAGCTCGACCACGGACAGTGAGCGACGCTGTTTTTCTGTCAGTTCGGAGGTATCGCCAAGAGTTACATCCGCATCAATATAAGCTGCAGTCATCCAGAACCAGTTATGGCTGTCAGCCTGCCATTGTAACTGCATTTCGGCGCCATTGACATTCATCTTAGTATCCGACTCAACCGATAAAGAATTCAGGGCAATATGGTCCGATATCAGTTGAGTCAACCTGTCCTGATAGACCTTAACATCCAGTTCAAGGTTCAGAGCCGAGAATTTCCCGTAATAACCAAGCTCGGTACTGGCAATTTTTTCATGCTGAAGATCGCGCGAATCAGGGGGCTGATTCACATAAAGCCGGCTACTATCGAGGTTCAGATAATTCGTAGTCAGCCCAGAAACCCGAACAGAATACTCAGGTTCTTGTTCCAGTAAATCTGGTGAACGTACTGCTTCGGAATACACCAGACGAATACTGTGCTGTGGCGCCAGCAACCAGTTAAGGGCTATTCGCGGTGAAAATGCGTTGTCGTTGGTATCTTCCATTTCGTACATACCGCCGGCATTCAGCAGCAGGTATGACGTCATCCGCCATTCGGCATTGGCAAACAAACGGTAGGTATCGTTATGTACTTTACCGTTGAAATAGGTTTCTGAATCAACCTGATCGCGACGGAAACTGGCGCCGGAAACGGTACGGAAAGTGTCACTCCACTGTACCGTATCCTGCCATTCGATATCGTAGCGCTCTTCACGCATTTCCCGCCGGGTATCGCCACAGGTACTGTCCTTCAGCTGAGAAAAATCACTGCCGTTAAAACCATTCTGGTAAATATCTCCGGCACTGTTCAGCTGTTCCTGAGTAATATCCAGATCTTCCGGGGAAAAACCCAGTTCCTCTATAAAAGACTTCTTGATTAGAGCATTACCGCCCAATGTTTGCTTGAGAACCTGGGGTGTCAGAAAACCACTTCCCATTCCGGCATAAAGTTCCTGTATATCAGGGATGTCATTGTTATTACTGTCTTCTGGACGATCTGCCAGATAACTCAGCAGCACGACGGCATTCGCCCACTGCGGATTATCCTGATACAACGCGAATAATCCCGGATCTAGCCCCACCACTGGTAAACAGGCTGCACTGAGCTGCCGACGATTATCAATCTGCCAGTAAGCCTGCAGGTGAGAGCTGTGATCGGTGCTGAATTCTTTGCGCAACCGCGTCCACAAATAACCTTGCCGGGTTTCCTGATCCGGTGGATCCTGTTCATAAGACTCACTGCGGATATCAGTGTGCCCCTGCTTCAGTGATGCCTGCATATTCAGCTGGGTTGTGCTGTCCACCGGGCGGTTGAAGTAGGCGGTTATAAAGCCATGACGTTTACTGTCACGGTAGTCATCATCACCATTGCGGGCATAACGTCCGTCATAACCATCATCGGCGCGAATCTGCGCGGAAATACGGTAGCTGTTCTGATTACTCTCCCCCGAGTAGCTGACAAAAGCATCGTCCACGCCATTATTACCGTTGCGGTAGCGCACACGGGTACCCAAGGTATCTCCCGGATGCTTGGTGACGATATTGATCACACCCAAAAAGGAGTTTGCACCGTAACTGGCCGCGTTCGGGCCACGGGTGACCTCTATACGCAGAATATCCTCCATGGCTACCGGAATATCATCCCAGACAACCGAGGCAATCCCCGCCTTGAAGACCGAGCGACCATCCACCAGCACCTGCAGACGACGCATAATGCTGGGGTTAGAGGCGTGATAGGCGATGGATGCATTATTCTCATCATCGCCATGGCCCATGCTCATGCCCGGCACAAAGCGCATCAGCTCCGGCAGAGTACGGACGCCCCAGGCCGCAATCTGGGCGGCCTCAATTACCGTAACACTGGCGGGCACCTCTGCACGCGGTTGCTTAAGGCGGGATGCGGTCAGCACCACCGGTATATCGTCATCCAGGACAAAAGGCGCATCCAGCTCAAAATCGTCGTACTCATCCGCCAGCAGTGCATCTGACACAAGCAGCGCACCACACAGACTGATAATTCTTGAAATTTTTGACATGGTTATTTGGGTCATTCCACACACCAGAAATCCCGGCAAGCACTTGGCAGCTGCAGGTTCCATCGGCCAAAACCGGCATCGGACCGTACATCTGGGGTAACAGAAACAGGCACGGGCTTATTTCAGAAGCTTTAAGGGAGTTTAGGCGCCAGAGTCTCATCGGTAAACGTCGGACGCGCTTTATACTTATGGCAGACTGACAGAGCAAGGCCCAGCCGATATAATCCGCGCATTCTGTTCATTAACCCCTGGGAAACTCCTATGAGCTACAACTCCATTCCGGCCGGTAAAGACCTGCCTAACGATTTCTACGTTGTTATCGAAATTCCGGCCAACCACGCGCCGATCAAATATGAAATCGATAAAGACATGGACTGCCTGCTGGTTGACCGTTTCATGGCTACCCCTATGTTTTATCCGGCCAACTACGGTTACATCCCAAACACACTGGCCGACGACGGTGACCCACTGGATGTACTGGTGGTCACTCCTTACCCGGTACAGCCAGGTTCTGTTATCCGTGCCCGTGCGGTTGGCGTACTGAACATGGAAGACGAAGCCGGTGGCGATGCCAAGCTGGTTGCGGTTCCACACCAGAAGCTGACTCAGATCTACAACGATGTAAATGACATCGACGATGTTCCACAGCTGCTGCGTGACCAGATTTCTCACTTCTTTGAAAACTACAAAGATCTGGAAAAAGGCAAGTGGGTTAAGGTTCAGGGCTGGGGCAACGCTGAAGAAGCCCGCGGCATGATCGTTAAAGCTGCAGAAGCTGCCAAATAAGCGCTACCGCACTTATTCACAACCATAAAAAAGGGAGCACAGGCTCCCTTTTTATATTTGCACTAACGGCTTACCAAGCACTGACCACTCAGCGGCCCTGCGCACGCAGCTCAGCAAGTGCCTGCTCTGCCTTAAGAGCACGCTCTTCAAACTCTACCTGAGCCGTTACATCTTTCTGAATACCGATGTAATAAGTCAGCTGATCCTCACTGTTATAAACCGGAGAGATACTCAGCTCGTTCCAGAACAGACTGCCATCTTTGCGATAGTTACGCAGAATAACCCGTGAGCTTTTGCCATCACTGATTGCGCTGCGGATAGTGGTCAACCCTTCCTGATCACGGTCACCCGCCTGCAAAAAACGGCAATCCTGATAAAGAATTTCATCGGCACGGTAGCCAGTCAGGCGCTCAAACGCTTTATTCACATAAATCAGAATATTGTCATCACCTTCCTGCTCTGCGATAACAATTCCGTCATTGGACGCATCAACGGCCTTCTTCAACAATTCCAGACTGATAGGGCCCTGCTCGTCGTTCAGGTCATTGACCATGGTTGCCTCCATTTTTTAGTCCGCCCAAGGTAATTTCCAGGCCGCCTGCGGTCAAGTAGGCGCTTTATTGCATTGCTCTTTTTTACTTTGTGTATAAGTACTTATAGAATCTGAACAACTTTGCACAGCCACACTCCGGCACGCTATAACCCCGGAATCAGTAACACCAGAGCCAGCGGAGAACCACCGGCGATGTCAAACCCCGCAAGCGATTCACAAATGGCCTATTACCCGATCCGGATCGTCTCCAGTGAGACAGGAGTCAACGCCATCACTCTGCGAGCCTGGGAACGGCGCTATGGCCTGATTACACCCAAACGCACGGCGAAGGGACACCGTCTCTACACAGAGCAGGATATCCGCCTAATCCGCCAGGTCGTAGCCCTGCTCAACCGCGGCATCCCCATCTCCCAGGCTCAGGCCATGATCAATAATGGCGAAGAGCTGCCTGAAGCACCAATCAGCACGCCGGCCAGACCTTCACAGTGGCAGCACTATCGCGAACGGCTGCATAAGTCCGTACAGGATTTTGACGATCAACAGGTAGCTGACTTATTCCACGAAGTTGGCCAGTTCTTTCCCGTTGATGTGGCGATGCGTTTCCTGTTTATACCGCTGTATCACCATCTGCGCGACAACAGCAGCCAGACACTGGGAGTGGCCAGATTGCGGTTTTACTCTGCAATTCTGCAGTCCCGTCTGGCAGCGCGGCTAAGTGACAACACCGGCGATGATCCGGACAGCGGGCAGTCACCACTGATACTGATAGCAAACTGCACCTGGGAAGACGATATCCAACAGTTACAGTCAGCCATACTGCTGAAACAGCTGGGCCTGCATCCGGTCTGGTTCAGCGGCATGCTGACCCCGGATCAACTCACGGAACTGCTGCAGGCCAGACCCTGGCAGGCGGCAGTGCTTCACATTGGCAATGACCAGAACGACATGCAGCTTGGTCAGTTGCAGCGCCTGGCCCGCGAAGGCGGTTTGCCGGTATTTGTCAGCGGGCATAACACGAACCATCAAAGCGCCCTGCTCGCCCATGGTCTGATAACCCTTGGCGATGACATCCACCAGGCGGCCCTGACCATCCGCGACCTGCTGACGAGCCTGCCCGAATGAGCACTGCTGTATACGAATTACTGTTACGCCATCCCGACCTGATTACCGCCAACACTCTGATTATTGGTGCGGAAGCCGATTTACCCGCCGGCTGGCAAACACTGCTGAAAACCACGGGCGCTCAGGTTCTGACCTGGGACTGGCTGACCGCTCAGGCATACCGGCCGCTGGGGGAACCGCAGGTGCGTTTTGCCATTCCGCAGCCACAGGATATTACGGACAAACAGGTCATTCTGCTGTGGCCGAAAGCCAAGCAGCAGGCCCTGGCACTGCTTCAGCTGGTTGCCACTCAGGTACAGGAATGCTGGATCGTCGGCGCTAACGACGCCGGTGGTAAAAGCATCGGCAAAGCCTGCGCCGCACTGAGCGAAAGCAGCGAAAAAACCGACTCGGCCCGCCATTGCAGCCTCTGGAACCTGCAGCTCCGGGCCAACAACGAATTTAACTGGCTGAAGCAGGCCCAGTCGTTTAACTGGCAGGAGCAGGCCTACCTGACCCTGCCGGGAGTCTTCAGCCATGGCAAACTGGATACCGGCACCGCGCTGCTGCTGGAGCATGTTCCTGCACCGTCACACGGCAAACTTCTGGATCTTGGCTGCGGTTCCGGGGTTATTGGTCTGAGCATGAAAGCTGCCGAGCCGGCGCTGGATATCACCCTCGCCGATATCGATGCCTTTGCCATCCGCAGCAGCCA
>NZ_DDCJ01000167.1:0-13960 GCF_002335285.1 Thalassolituus sp. UBA2009 | reverse complement strand
AAGTTCGATTACCTGTTCAGTAACCCACCATTTCATCTCGGCAAAGAAACCGACTACGAATTTGCCCGCCGCTTGTTCAGTGAAGCCCGCCAGCATCTGACCCGGGATGGCCAGATGTGGATTGTTGCCAACCGCCACCTGCCATACGAAGACTGGGCGGCCGAGCAATTCCGTCAGGTTGAAATTATGGTGCAGGATAAAGGCTTTAAACTGCTCTGCGTACAGAACGGTTGAACTCATTCAGGGAGATAGCAGCATGCGGGAAGGTGGCATGACCACTTGGCATTTAAAGCCTGTGTTGCTGGTTGCCGCCCTATTGGTCACCCATCATACCCGTGCGCTGCCACAGCCACTCAATACCGTTGCCTATCCGCAGGAAATCTATCTGGCTGAGGATTTCCGCTACTACGCACCGCAAACCCTGTTCGACCTGCTGCAGCGTCTGCCCGGTGTCAGCCTCGGCTGGCAGCCGGATGGCGAGCTGGAAATTCAGCTGCACGGATTGTCTTCGCAGTATCTGGCCCTGCTGATCAACGGCCATCCACTGCTCGGTGGGGCCGGCAACAGCAGTCTTAACACCCGTCAGATCCCGGCCAGTCTGGTGCACCACATTGAAATTGACCGCAATTCCCGCGCCGACCTCGACGCCGGCGGAGGTGCTGCCGGAACCATCAATGTCGTGCTGCACGATGCTTATAGCGATAACCGGATACAGGTCAGTGGCGGTGGCGCAGCATTAAATGCCCAGCTGGCCGCCTCAGCACAATTGATTGGTGGCGACTCGCCACTGCACCTCAGCGCCGAACGCCGCCTCGCCCGTCAGGACAGTGAAGGCTTCAGCCGCACACCGGCAGGCAACGACGACTGGCGCGAGCACAACCGTGAGCTGAGCCGCAGTCTGCTGCTCAGCTTCGACACGTTATTCAATGACCGCCATCCATTACACCTCTATGCCCTGTACCTGCAGGCCGACAACGACGACCAGCTGCGCGGATTGCACCCGCTGAACAGCCCAAGCAGTCAGCAAACGCCACAACTGACGGACACCAGAACGGAACGCGACAGCGAGCGTGTTACACAACGTTTAGGCGGCAACATGCGCCTCAACTGGCAACACCTGTCGCTTGATGCTTTTTTTGTTGCCGAACAGTTTGATCAGGATACCCGCCTGAGCCAGAACAACCCGACCAGCATCGCTCAGACCAATCAGATTGATGACAGCCGTTACCAGTTCGGCTGGCAGCTGAACGAGACCCGTAACGAACACCGCTGGAGCATCGGCCTCAGCATGCAGCAGATGAAGCGCGTAAGCGGCAGCCTCAGTAATGCCATCCTGACCAGCAACAGCGACCGCAGCGGCCTGCCCTACAACTACGATTACAAAGAAAACCGCCTCAGTGCCTTTGCTCTCGACCGCTGGCAGCTGACCCCCAATACACTGTTTGAGGCCGGAGTTCATATGAGCACCTATGAACTCAGCCAGGATTCCTTCAGCGCCGAAGGCGATTCCGGCATCTCAACCGATACTCACTGGTTACCCAGCTTTCACCTGCTGCATCACCTCGACAGTAAACGCCGCCTGCGTCTGAGCATGAGCCAGAACACGCGCGAGCCGGAGATTACGGACCGCATTCCCCATGAGTTCCGCCAGGGCAACACCATCTGGCGAGGCAACGGTGAACTGGAGGCTGAACTGGTAAGCAATATTGATATCGGCTACGAGCACAATTTCCGCGCCAACAGCAGCAGTCATGCCGACCGTCACAGTGGACTTTACCTGCGCGCTTTCCAGCGCATCATCAATCAGGCCATCCTACAGACCAGCAGTCAGGAAAAAGACAGCGACGGCATTACAGACATTTATGTACTGAGACCTAAAAACAGCAGCGGCAATGCCGTATTAAGAGGTGCAGAGCTGGATATGGAATTTCCACTCAACGATCATCGCTTCAGTCTGGAACTGGGCGGCGGCGTATACCGCTCTGACGTACAGGCCACCACCGAACTGCCCCACCGCCACCGCCTCTCCAACCAGCCGGATTACATGGCCCGCATCGGCCTGCAACAACGCGTTAATGACACATGGCGGCACGGTATCTGCTGGCGCGTACAGGGTGGCAGCGAACAAACCCTGCCAGCCCCACTCAGCGCCGATGGCTACATCACCCAGGACACCAGCGACGCGCAAAATCTCGATCTGTATACCGAGTATCAATGGAATCGCCGCTGGCGCGGACTTGCAACCCTGAACCTTACTCCGGGCGCCAGCCCTTTTGTCCGTCAGGATGGCATCCGCCAGTATCAGAATCTGAAACCTTTGTGGTACCTGACCATTCAGGGACAATTCTGACCTGAACACCCAGGCCCCAACCGGTTACAAAAAAGTTTTCCGTTTTAAAACAGAGAATTAGAGAAAAAAACTGGCAACAGACGGCCACACGGCAAACATCCGGCGGTCAGCAAACCAGCAGGGGAGCTAGGCTTTATTCGTTGTTTCAGAGACGACCTGACAAGCCAACTCACCCGTCACACCAGCGAGGACACCGCCATGATCACATACAGCCTGCTCGCCGGCTTACTGCTTGCCGGTTGCCTGTACGCCTGCCTGCAGCGGATTGGACGCTCACCTGTTCCACAGGAAATAGCCATCGATCCGGCAGAACGCCATCAGCGCAAACACTGACCAGACAACCCCTGGTTATGCGGACAAGGACGTCCGCGGCATCCGCAACAGCACCACCAGTAACAGCAACAATGCCGGCACCGTGGTCAGCAACAGTCCCTGCCAGCCGATCAGCAGTACCACCGCTCCCGACGCCAGAGCCCCCACCGCCTGAGCACCAAACACCGCCAGATCATTAATGCCCTGCACGCGGGTTGCCTCGGCGGGCCGGTAACACTGGCTCAGCAATGAGGTGCCGGCAACAAACAGCAGGTTCCAGCCCAGCCCCAGCAACACCAGCCCCAGCCAGTAGTGCAGCAGAGTCTGATCAAACCAGGCGATAAGCAGGCACACCACCATCACCAACAGACCGGTCATAATCATCCACCAGTGACCCGCCCAGCGGATCAGATGGCCAGAGATCAGCGACGGCAGAAACATGGCCGCAATATGGCTCTGAATGACCCACTTGGCATCGCTCAGGGCATAGCCCATTCCCTGCGTCATGCTCAGCGGCGTTGCCGTCATAATGTAGGCCATAACGCCGTAAGCGCAGGCCGCCGACAACATCGCCAGCCATAGCAGTGGCTGCTGCAGCAGCTCCTGCAGAGGACGGGCATCATCGTGCTGCTGACTGCTTTCTGCCTGCTGACGCGGCATAAACCACCAGAGCACCACACCGGCCAGTACAAAAAAGACTGCCAGACCGGAGAAGGACGCCGCAAAGCCCCACTCAGGTAACCACGTTGCCAGCCGGGTAAGCTCAGGGCCGAGAAAGGCAGAAGCAATACCCGCCAGCAGCAGGCGCGCAGCGACCAGCGGTGTCTGTGCCGCAGGTACTGCTGCCATAGCCACAAAACGGAATTGCTGTACGACAGCGCCAACCGCCCCGAAGCTGAGAGCACTGAAGGTAAATGCCCAGAACGACTGAGCATGCACCGCCCAGGCCGCAGCAACAGCCGCTACAGCACCAAACAACATCGCAGTTAAAAACAGAGGGCGGCGGCCAAAGCGGCCAGCCAGTTGTGACGCGGGCAGTACGGCCAGAGCCGTACCAATAATCATGGCGGCGACTGGCAGTGTGGAAAAACGCGGATCGGGTTGTAACTGGCTGCCGATGATGCCACCGGCAAAGACCATCAGCGGGGCGGCACTCAGTGCCAGCGCCTGTGCCAGCATCAATCCCCAGATTAAAGCCGGCACAGCAGTCTCCTTAAGGCATATTGCGGGAGTAGAAAATTTCCAGCATTTCTTTGCGCAACTTGGCTTCCACCTCAGCGCGCTCGTCGGCGTCCATGGTTTTTACACCTTCGCCAAACAGATAATTATCCAGTTCAAAATCCTTCAGCAGCATTTTGGTGTGGAAGGTATTTTCCTGATACACGTTCACGTCAATCATCTGATAGGCGTTGCGGGTATCTTCAGTCAGATACTTCTGGATAGAGTTAATGTTGTGGTCAATATAGTGCTTCACACCATCAACGTCACGGGTAAAGCCACGCACACGGTAATCGACGGTAACGATGTCAGAATCAAAGCTGTGAATCAGATAATTCAGCGCTTTCAGCGGTGAAATCAGGCCACAGGTAGAGACGTCGATATCGGCCCGGAAGGTAGAGATACCACCATGCGGATGGCTTTCCGGATAAGTGTGTACAGTTACGTGGCTTTTATCCAGATGCGCAACGACGGTATCACGCAGCGGACCCGGTTTTTCCTGCATCAGGTCTTCGCTGGGCGGCACTTCATGCTCAGCCACCAGAATGGTTACACTGGCACCCTGCGGGTCATAATCCTGACGCGCAATGTTAAGGATATTCGCGCCGATGATATCAACTACGTCTGTCAGAATTTTTGTCAGACGATCTGCACTGTACAACTCATCGATGTACTCAATATATTCCTGACGCTCTTTTTCTGTTTTGGTGTAACAGATATCGTAAATATTAAAGCTCAGGGATTTGGTCAGATTGTTGAAACCATGCAACCGCAATTTATTGTTCAATAGTTCATCCTCACACAACCGCACGAACGGATTTGGTTTTACTCAGATTCAATCACAGCGAAACTGTGAGTGATTTCAACACCACCCTGCTCCAGCATAATGGAAGCCGAGCAATACTTTTCTGCTGACAGCTTCACTGCCCGCTCAACTGCCGACTCTTTAAGAGCGCGGCCGGTCACCTTGAAGTGCACGTGAATTTTGGTAAATACACTGGGCACGGCATCAGCACGTTCGGCTTCAATTTCAGCAACGCAGTCACTGACCGCCAGACGCTGTTTGGTCAGAATGCTCATCACATCAAAGCTGGTACAACCACCCAGCCCCAGCAGCAGCATTTCCATCGGGCGGATACCCATATTGCGACCACCGTGATCTGCAGGGCCATCCATAACAACGGCGTGACCGCTGCCGGATTCACCAAGAAACATGGCATTATCAACCCATTTAACCGTTGCTTTCATTCTGGCCTCTGAGGTCTGACTGGAAAAAACGCGGAGATTACCATACCCGGGGGGCGGGGATAAATCGTAAGAGGTCAAAAAAGCCCGATAGACAGCCAAAGAGGCCGTCGCGGCATAACAGTTCACCTTCGACGGCTAATGAGTGATAATCGGAGGTCGATTACACGGAATCGGATGCCCGAGCATGAGCCTTCCCCACGCGCCATCGAAACACCAACATCTTTTCGACTTCCTGTCGCATTGCCACAAGAGGCGTTACCCTGCCCGCTCGACACTGATTTATGCCGGTGAAGAGAGCGACACCCTGTTTTACCTGATGAAAGGCTCTGTCACCGTCATTATTGAAGATAGTGACGGTCGCGAAATGATCATGGCTTACCTGAACGAAGGCGACTTTTTTGGCGAGATGGGCCTGTTTGACGATCAGCAACCACCCCGCACCGCCTGGGTAAAAGCCAAGACCGAGTGTGAGGTCGCTGAGATCAGTTACGCCAAATTCCAGGAACTGGTCAAACAAGACCCACAGCTGATGTTCCATATTTTCCGCCAGATGGCCAATCGCCTCAGCCGCACAACGCGCAAAGCCGGCGATCTGGCCTTCCTCGACGTTACCGGCCGGGTAGCAGGCACATTACTCGATCTGTGCAAACAACCGGACGCCATGACTCATCCGGATGGCATGCAGATTAAAATCACCCGTCAGGAAATCGGCCGCATTGTTGGCTGCTCGCGTGAAATGGTTGGCCGGGTTCTTAAAGATCTTGAAGAGCAGGGACTGGTTTCCGTTAAAGGTAAAACCATGGTGGTGTTCGGCACCCGCTGATTGACCAGCGGATAAAGAAAAAACTACCCACAGCAGCGAATCCTGCCACCCTGTTCTAAACTCAGTTGAATACTCATGTTACGGAGCCGGTTATGGCCGACGATTCCCTTTTTGCCGACGACGACCTCTTCAGCGAGGACAGCAGCGTCAGCACTCCGGAACAAACCTGGCGCGTACTGGTGGCCGATGATGAACCGGACGTTCACCGTATTACCCGCATGGTTCTGTCCGGCTTTCAGTTTGATGGCCGCCGGGTAGAACTGCTCAGCGCCTACAGCGGCGAAGAAACCCGCCAGATCATGGCCGAACACGATGATATCGCCATGGTTCTGCTTGATGTGGTGATGGAAGAAGACCACGCCGGTCTTAACGTTGCCCGCTACATCCGCGAAGAATTGCGTAACCGCTACACCCGTATTGTGCTGCGTACCGGGCAACCGGGTCAGGCTCCGGAACACGAAGTTATCCGCACCTACGACATCAACGACTACAAAGACAAAACCGAGCTGACCACCACCAAGCTCAATACCCTGATGTACGCCACCCTGCGCAGCTATCGCGATATCTGCACACTGAATGAACACCGCCGCGGTCTGGAGCGGGTTATCAAAGCCTCAGCTCAGGTATTCAGCACCGGCGCTATCAGCCAGTTTGCTTCGGCGGTTTTATCCCAGGTCACCAACCTGCTTGGTCTGGAACAAAGCGCCCTGTACTGCTCCAGCAGCAACCATCAGGATCAGCTGCTCGGTGTCCGCCGCTTCCGCGTACTCGCCGCCACCGGAGAGATGCAGAAGCTGACCGATCTGGAATCCTTCGACAGCATTCCCGAGCATGTGCGCGAAGGCTTTGAAAAAGCCATGAACAGCCGTGAAAGCCAGTATTACGAAAACTACTATATTGGCTATTTTGCTTCCGAACGTGGCAGCGAAAGCCTGCTGTACGTGACTTACCACCGCGAACCTTCAGAACTGGATAAGCAGTTGCTGGAAATTTACGCCACCAATGTCGCCATCACTTACGAAAACCTGTTAATGCGCGACGAAATCATCGAAACCCAGCGCGAGCTGGTATACATGCTGGGTGAGGCGGTTGAGAAACGTTCAAAAGAAACCGGCGCCCACGTTAAACGCGTTGCTCAGATTTCACGCTTGCTGGCTGTGGCTTATGGCCTGCCGGAGCAGGAAGCAGAACTGATCAAGATGGCGGCACCACTGCACGATGTCGGCAAAATTGCCATCCCCGACAGTATTCTGAATAAACCCGGAAAACACGATGCCGCGGAATGGAACACCATGCAGACCCATGCCCAGATCGGCGCCGATATTCTGAGTAAGTCTGACCGCCGCATTCTGCAGCTGGCCGCTATTATTGCTGGTCAGCATCATGAGCGCTGGGACGGTACCGGCTACCCGCGCGGTTTAAAAGGCGAGCAGATTCATATTGCCGGACGCATTACCGCGCTGGCCGACGTATTTGACGCCCTTGGCAGCAAACGCTGCTACAAAGAGCCCTGGGACGATAAAGATATTATCGATCTTATAACAAAAGAATCAGGGCATCAGTTTGACCCGAAACTGGTTGAGCTGCTGCTGGCAAATCTTGATGAAGTTCTGGAAATTCGCGCTAACCATCCGGATTAATTCCTGCGGTAAGTAACATAAAAAAACCGGCAACTGCCGGTTTTTTTATGTCTGACGGTATTACAGCCTCTGCGGATTTATCAGAAAAACAAAGCCTGCAGTGCCTCACCCGGCTCATCAGCGCGCATAAAGGCTTCGCCAACCAGAAATGCGTTCACATTACGCGCACGCATCAGCGCCACATCATCTGGCGTCAGAATGCCGCTTTCGGTTACTAGTAATTTACCTGCAGGCACCCGCTCCAGCAGGCCGAATGTTGTCTCAAGCGTCAGCTCAAAAGTATGCAGATTACGGTTATTAATACCCAGCAGCGGAGTCTGCATGGTCAGAGCCGTCTGCAGTTCTTCTTCATCATGCACTTCAACCAGCACATCCATACCCAGCTCATGGGCAATGCCTTCCAGATCCTGTAACTGCATCTTGCTCAGCGCTGATACGATCAGCAGTACGCAGTCAGCATTAATGCTGCGCGCTTCATAAATCTGATAAGGATCGACCAGAAAATCTTTACGGATAACCGGTAAAGAACAGGCACTGCGGGCCGCTTTAAGAAAATCTTCATGACCCTGAAAATAATCACGATCGGTCAGTACCGATAAACAAGCCGCTCCGGCCCGCTCATAGGACTCAGCAATAGCCTGCGGAATAAAATTCTCCCGCAACACGCCTTTAGACGGTGAGGCTTTTTTAATTTCGGCAATAACCGCAGGTAAGCCCGCATCTACCTTGGCCTGCATGGCGCGATAAAATCCGCGCAACTCAGCAGCATCCATATCCTGTGCCTGAGCTTTCAGCTCATTCAACGGCAATATTTTACTGCGGCTACGGACCTCTTCTGCCTTGGTTGCCAGAATTTTTTTCAGAATGGTTGGAGTATTCATGATTTATTTCGCTTCATCTTCGGCCAGATACTTGGAGAAGCTGACCAGTTCATTCAATTTTTCCAGCGCCAGGCCGGTGTAAATAGCATCCTGAGCCATCGCCACACCGTCTTTCATACTTTGCGACAGACCTGCGACATAAATTGCAGCGCCGGCATTTAATGCCAGAATATCCGCCGCTTTATTACCGGTCGCAGTTTCCCGCTTACCGAGAGCATCTTTAATTAAAGCCAGACTCGCTGCCGGACTGTCGACATCCAGTCCGGACAATACCTGAGGCTCAATCCCTAAATCTTCGGGGCGAATAACGAATTCACGCAATTCACCATTTTTTAATTCACAGGCATAGGTTTCCGTCGCCAGACTGATTTCATCCAGCCCGTCTTTGGAATGCACCACCAACACATGACCACCGTTCATACGCTGCAACACTTCCGTCACCGGGCGCACCAGTGCTTTGGAAAACACGCCAATAACCTGATTGGTAACACCAGCCGGATTGGTCATTGGTCCGAGGATATTAAAGATGGTGCGCATTCCCAATGATTTACGCGGCCCGATCGCATGTTTCATCGCGCTGTGATGAGATGGAGCAAACATAAAGCCCACCCCCAGCTCATCAATACAGCGCGCAACCTGCGCCGCGGTCAAATTAAGATTAACGCCGGCGGCTTCCAGTAAATCAGCGCTGCCGGATTTGGACGACACGCCACGATTACCATGTTTGGCAACGGTACCGCCTGCCGCCGCGACAATAAAAGACGAGGCAGTTGAAACGTTAAATAAGTTAGCGCCATCACCACCGGTGCCGACAATATCGACCGCGTGCCTGGCGTTGATTTTCACACCGCTGGCCAGCTCACGCATCACGGTAACTGCACCGACAATTTCATCAATGCTTTCGCTCTTCATGCGTAAAGCAACCAGAAAACCACCAATCTGTGCTTCATCACACTGGCCGGTCATAATCTGGCGCATAACATCGGTCATCTCACCGGTGGTTAAATCCTGACGTTCAACAACACGGGCCAGGGCGGTACGGATATCCATTATTTATCTCCAGTCAGTGGCGCTTGCCGTTGTCAGTTCAGGGTCATCTGCAGGAAATTTTTCAGCAGATCATGCCCGTGCTCGGTAAGAATAGATTCTGGATGGAACTGCACACCTTCAATCGGTAATTCGCGGTGACGCACACCCATAATTTCTTCCATGCTGCCGTCCGGATTTTCTGTCCAGGCGGTAATTTCCAGACACTCAGGCAGGTTGTGCTTATCAATCACCAGTGAATGGTAACGGGTGGCGTTGTAGGGATTTTTCAGGCCACGGAAAACGCCGCTGTCAGCGTGATGAATCTGAGAAATTTTTCCGTGCATCACCTGACCGGCGCGGATGATATTGCCACCGAAAACCTGACCAATACTCTGATGACCTAAACAAATTCCCAGAATCGGTAATTTACCCGCGAAGTAGCGGATAGCTTCCATGGAGATACCGGCTTCGTTTGGTGTACACGGCCCTGGAGAAATCACCAGATGATCCGGTTTTAATGCTTCAATTTCTTCAATGGTAATTTCATCGTTGCGGAACACGCGCACATCGGCACCGAGCTCGGCAAAATACTGTACGACGTTGTAGGTAAACGAATCGTAATTATCAATCATGACTAACATTGCTGTGACTCCTGCGACGCATTCTGTACGCGCCGTAATGATGCTGTGGTTACTGGTCCAGTCCGGCTTCTGCCATGGCAACGGCACGGAACATTGCCCGGCCTTTATTCATGGTTTCTTTCCATTCCAGTCGCGGCACAGAGTCCGCTACCACCCCGGCACCTGCCTGAATATTCAGCATGCCGTCTTTAATCACTGCAGTACGGATGGCAATTGCCGTGTCCATATTGCCATTCCAGCTTAAGTAACCCACGGCTCCGCCATAGACACCGCGTTTGGTCGATTCGTATTCGTCAATAATTTCCATCGCCCGGATTTTTGGGGCGCCGCTCAGTGTTCCGGCAGGATGCACCGCACGCAGAACATCCATAGCGGTTACGCCATCTTTTACCTGGCCGGTCACGTTGGAAACAATATGCATCACGTGGGAATAACGCTCGACCACCATCTGATCGGTAACCTTAACTTCACCGGTTTTGGCAACCCGGCCAACATCGTTACGGCCCAGGTCAATCAGCATTAAATGCTCGGCAATTTCTTTCGGATCGGATAATAACTCCCGCTCCAGTGCCTGATCTTCTTCAACAGTTTCGCCACGGTAACGGGTGCCGGCGATCGGACGCACCGTTACTTCACCATCTTCGAGACGCGCCAGAATTTCCGGTGACGAGCCCACAACATGAAAATCGCCCAGATTCATACAATACATATAAGGCGATGGATTCAGCGTGCGCAGCGCACGGTAAATATTCACAGGATCACCACTGTAAGGCACCTGCATACGCTGAGAAATAACGCACTGCATAATGTCGCCGGCCAGGATGTACTCGCGGATATTTTCAACCGCATCCATAAAGGCCTGTTCGCCGAATAATGAACGGAAATCTTCTTCTTTTACTTCAACAGTATTTTCCAGTGGCCGGCCAACCGTGCCGCTGTACGGCTGACGCAGTTGCTGACGCAACTCATCCAGACGTGCTTCCGCTTTGTCAAAAGCATCGGTCTCCGCCGGATCAGCCATCACAATAAGGTGCAATTTACCGCTGAGGTTATCGAATACCACCACTTCTTCGGAAATCATCAGCAGAATATCCGGTGTATTCAGCTCATCGGCAGGACAGGATTTCTGCAGGCGCGGTTCAATATAGCGCACTGTGTCATAACCGAAATAACCAACCAGACCACCATCAAACTTAGGCAGGCCATCAATCTGAGGAACCCGGAAACGCTGCTGAAACTGGCTGATATATTCCAGCGGATCAGCCACTTCATGCTCTTCGATCACCTCGCAATCACGCTGCAGCACAACCTGCTGTCCGCGCACGATCAGTACATCACGGCAAGGCAGGCCAATCATAGAATAGCGACCCCATTTCTCACCGCCCTGTACAGATTCCAGCAGATAGGTATAAGGCGCAGCAGCCAGTTTCAGATAAGTACTCAGAGGAGTGTCGAGGTCAGCCAATACCTGACGCGATACCGGGATACGGTTAAAACCCTGCTCAGCCAGAGCAGCAAATTGGTGCGGAGTCATAAAGAACCTTCAAGATTAATAAGCGCAAAAATACATGGCCATGCGGCCGGAAAGGTTGGCAGCTGCGCTTAACACCATCGACAGGTCAGATGCTGACCCTGTTGCAGGGGGCGGTTATATTGAAAAAACACCGCGGGGCTCCGTTGAATAATCAGGGAAGAGATAAGACTGAACTATAACGGCATGCTGGACGGGCAGCAAGAAGCAGATGCCCATCGCTGGCGGACTATTCCGCCCGCCAGTCCAGACAGGGCCAGCCGCGCTGCTGTGCGGCCAGACGTAACTGAGGATTAGGATTCAGCACCACCGGTTGCGCAACCATTTCCAGCAGCGGCATATCGGAATGGCTGTCGGTATAAAACGCAGCATCGGTGAAACTCAGGCCTCGTTCCGTAAGAAAACGCCGTGCCAGTTCGACTTTTCCCGGACCATAGCACATGGGCCGTTCCAGTCCGGTAATGCGTTGCCCGTCGGTACTTAAACGATTGCTGATCACATGAGCAAAACCCAGAGCCTGACCATAAGCACGGGCAATCACATCATCAGAACCGGTAATCATCACCAGTTGAGCGCCCCGCTGCTGATAAGCAAACAGCAGTGATGCCGCCTGCGGATAGATATGCAGCTGGCCGCGCTCATTAAAAAAGCGCTCCACCCGGCTCTGATACTCTGCCAGGCTCATTCCACGGGTCCGGGTGCGATAATAATTAGACAGGCGCCAGTGGGTAACCCGGCCTTTTTTGTAAGCCCGATAAAGGGAAGCCAGCGCCAACATCGCCTCAACAACAGCCCAACGCTCACGACGGAAGCGCCACTTAATCCACAGACTGTTGGCATCCTTGTTGATCAGGGAATCGTCAAGATCGAAAAAGACAACAGGAACATCATAGACCTGCATTGGTGCATCCGTTTCAGCGGTAAAAACAAGTTACCCAGACTATCACAAGGGGCTGTCCAGCCCCATAGCCGCCAACCGCCAGTGAGTAACGGTCGCCGAGGAAATGGCCTGCGGATGCGCCACCGCCAGTTTCTGCAGCCCCTGCCAGAATGCTGTCACATGGGCGTCCAGCCCCAGTATTTTCAGGGATGCCAGCATGCGGCTGATGCGGCGGTGATTGTGATTATCGGGTGTCATCCAGTGATAATTGTCCACATCGGCGGGAATCAGTAATTCAAATCCCTGCGGCGTTTCACGCATAACAATTCCATAAAATTGCAGCATCCGTAATAAGGATTGGTGCAGGCGGCTCTGCAGATCATGGGAAGAGTGAAAGGCTTCGATAACGGCCGTATTCACCACAGGCGCTTCAGGGTTGTAGGGACTGGGATCGCGCAGAGGAAACAACCATTGAATGTAATCATGGCAGCTTTCCAGCTCATTATTGGAGAATGCCAGAATGCCACTGAGCGTGCGTCCGCGATGGTCTGTTCCCTGGCCTGAGTAGAACGCAATAATGGGGTGCATACACCTGCCTGTTATGAAAAACAATAGCGATACACCTCAGTATAGCCCTAAGTCAGGATCCGGCGTGATCCTGCCATAAGGTTACGAAATTTGTGCGAAATCGTTTGACGTTACCTGCCGCTGATGTAGTCTGAATTAACCATCCTGAAGGAGCTTCCCGACGGAAAAGCGTCTGGGTTCCTGAGTCAATCAACAAAAGGAGCGACTATGAAAGGTTTGGAAATCAGCTTCCGCGACATCGGTCATTCTGACGCCATCGAACAACACATCCGCGAAAAAGCCGGAAAATTGACCTCCACATTTGATGATATTATTGGCATCCGCGCAGTTGTCGCCATGCCCCACAATCACAGCAGCAAAGGTAAGCTTGCCCACGTATCTCTGGAGGTAGGCCTGCCCGGCCAGACCGTTGCCATTACCCGCGACCATCACGATAACCCTGAGCATGAAGATATGTATCTTGCGGTCAGTGATGCGTTCGACAAAGCACAGCGTAAGGTGAAAAAGATTCACGATAAACGCAGTGACAAAAACCGTCGTGTCACCACCATGGCGCCGGCGGAATAAACGCTGAAAGTAACAACAGCAACGCATAAAAAAAGAGCCCGGCGGGCACTACTGTCCCACAGTTTGGAGTGACATTGTGTCACTCCAAACCGTAGCATTCATCGACTACTGTGTTTCAATCTTAAACGCCTTTCCGGGGCAAGCCCCTGGCCCCCAGTAAGGAGAGGGATCTCCTTACGATCCTCTCTTTTCGGCGCGTCCGGCTTCCTCCAGCCAACTGCAATGATTATGCGGCACGCAAAACAATTCGCC
>NZ_DDCJ01000045.1:0-4096 GCF_002335285.1 Thalassolituus sp. UBA2009 | reverse complement strand
ACGTTGCGCTGGCGGTGTACCGACAACTGGCGTTCAACCAGACTGGTCGCCGCGCCGGCATTGTGCGGTACACGCAGATCGGCCAGTAAGTCGTCTTTGCCGATAAAAAAGTCCGGGTGGTCCTGCAGGTACTGCACGACATCGGCATCGGTTAAGCGGGGTTGCTGGCTCATTCCTGTCCTTCCTAAATATTGATCCGGCCTTCGAAGACCGTCACCGCCGGGCCAGTCATGCGTACACTTGACTGACCATCCCATTCTATAAACAAATCACCGCCGGGCAATGACACGGTAACACCGGGCTTCAGCCAGCCACGCAGCTGACCGGACACCACCGCCGCACAGGCACCGGTACCACAGGCGAGGGTTTCGCCCGCACCGCGTTCGTACACGCGCAGGCGGACATGGTGCTCGTCCACCACCTGCATAAAGCCGACATTCACTTTACGCGGGAACAAACGGTGCGGTTCGATCAGTGGTCCCCACTGCTCAACCGGAGCCGTGTCGATATCCTCAACACGCAGTACCGCATGGGGGTTGCCCATCGAAACAGCACCCAGCGCCACCTCACCAATGCCTTCGATGTTCACTTGATATTCAGGTGCAAAGCCATCGGCGATAAACGGAATCTGCGCTGGTTCGAGTACAGGCTTGCCCATATCGACCACCACCTGACGATCGTCGGTCAGGTGCAGTTCCATAATGCCACTGGCAGTTTCAACGCGGATATCACGCTTGCCGGTCAGGTGCTGATCGTAAACAAAACGGGCGAAACAGCGCGCGCCGTTGCCACAGTTTTCTACTTCACTGCCATCGGCGTTAAAAATACGGTAGCGGAAATCCACATCCGGCTTACTGGGCTGTTCAACGATCAGCAGCTGATCGAAGCCGATACCGAAATTCCGGTCTGCCAGTTCACGCACCCGGTCCGGACGGATATGACCACTCTGGGTGACCAGATCGATCACCATAAAGTCATTTCCCAGACCGTGCATTTTGCTGAACTTTAACCACATAGTTGTATTCGCTCAGTTGGCCGGCAGAACAGATTCACCAGCATAGAGGCTGGCAATGGTTTCGCGCTCACGCACCACATGGGCCTGAGTACCATCGACCATAATCTCGGCAGCGCGGCCACGGGTGTTGTAGTTGGATGCCATGACAAAACCATAAGCACCAGCCGACATTACCGCCAGCAGATCGCCTTCGCTCAGTGCCAGCTCGCGGTTCTTACCGAGGAAGTCACCGGTTTCACACACCGGGCCAACCAGATCGTAAGTACGCAGCGGCGCATCGCTGTTCTCAACCACAGGTTTGATGTCCTGCCAGGCGCTGTACAGCGCCGGACGGATCAGGTCATTCATCGCACCGTCAATGATGGCAAAGTTTTTGTGGTCGTTCAGCTTCAGGTATTCCACACGGGTGAGGAATACACCGGCATTGGCGGCCACAGAACGGCCCGGCTCAAAAATCAGTTTAAAGCGACGCTCGCCCAGACGGGCTTTAACCGCGGCAATATATTCTTCGGCACTGGCTGGTGTTTCATCACGGTACTGCACACCCAGACCGCCACCCAGATCGAGGTGCTCAATGGTGATGCCCTGCTCTGCCAGGGTATCGATCAGCACCAGCAGACGATCCAGCGCGTCGAGGAACGGACGGATCTCGGTCAGCTGACTGCCAATATGGCAATCCACACCTTTCACTTCAAGGCCCGGCAGGCTCGCCGCTTTGGCGTACACGCGCGGCGCATCGTTGATATCGACGCCGAACTTGTTGTCTTTCAGACCGGTGGAAATATAAGGGTGGGTCTGGGCATCGACATCCGGGTTAACGCGCAGGGAAACGTGCGCTACCTGACCGCGCTCGGTGGCTACCGCACTCAGACGCTCCAGCTCGGCTTCGGACTCGACGTTAAAGCAGTAAACGCCCACTTCCAGCGCGCGCGCCATTTCATGAGCCTGTTTGCCTACACCGGAGAACACCACTTTTTTCGGGTCTCCGCCTGCCGCCAGCACACGCTCCAGTTCGCCCAGGCTGACGATATCGAAACCGGCACCCTGTTGCGCCAGCACGTTCAGTACTGCCAGGTTGGAGTTGGCTTTAACCGCGTAGCACACCAGATGCGGCCATTCGCCCAGAGCTTTGGTGTACGCGTTGAAATGTTGTTCCAGAGCGGTACGGGAATACACGTACAGCGGCGTACCGTGCTGGCTGGCCAGTGCGGCAAGAGAAACCTGTTCGGCGTGCAGCACGCCATTCTGATATGTAAACATCGGCATGGTGAGGATTACTTTTCCATAGAATCTGCGGTGGCAGGAGCATCCTCCGGCAGATACAGCGGGCCTTTTTGTCCACAGGCAGACAGTCCGGCTGCCAGCAGCAGGGACAGTAAGATGAAAACAACGGGGCGTGCACGCATCATCGGGAATCTCCGGAATTTGGCGGCATTATACGGGGATTCCTGCACACTGTCTGCGGCTGCAGAAGGCAGATAATACTCAGGGATTGCTGTCGTTCACGGCCTGATTCAGACGATTTTCAAGGCGCTGCTTTACCTGCAGGTGCTCAATAATACTAAAGCTGTCAGGCAGCACGATATCACTCAGGCAAAGAGGATAGGCTTCATGACTGCTGCGCAGACGACGCACCTCCGCCGCCACTTCGCGGTAAAGATCACCACCAAATTGCCAGGCACTGTACTCCAGATTATTGCAGTACAGAGTGGGTTGCTGCTGCGCATCCAGCACCGCGCGCAGGTCGATGCTGGCACTCTGCTCCGCCAGCTCCGGCAAGCGGCGGCGCACCATCTCAAACTCATAGCTCTGTGGTTTACGGCGTAATTCAAACAGCATCAGCTTACGTGGCTGCACCCGCCCGCTCTGCTGCTGCCAGCGCTGATCAAGCTGGCGCAGAAAACGCACCAGCGGCAATAACCACTGACTGCTGTTACCGCTATCCGGCCACTGCTGATGCAGCAATGCGCCTTTTTCGTCGAGAAAATAAAAGAACAAGCGCCCGTCTTTGCGCCAGTAAAACAGCTGCCACAAGCCACTGCGACTCTGCTCAAAGATCAGCCGCAACGGGCTGGAATGCAGCGCTGCACGGTCGAGGATATAGGGCGTAAAATGGGTAAGTGGGCGCTGCAGCAGCGCCAGTAATTTCATCGGGGAATCGGCAATGCGCAGCTGTACCCCCTCACGGCTGTTTTCCAGCAGGTAATAGGTTTCGGCGGCTTCGATCAGATAAGGCGAGCGCGGCTGTGCGCTGAAATGATTGAGCACATCATCCAGCAGTTGCTCGACACGGATGCGAATGGCACTGGAGCGGGTGGCGCAGTGGCACTGAATATTCATCGCCGGCCAGCCAAACTGTTTCACCTGCGGCAGGTACTGCAGCATATGTTGCAGACACTGCAGCATGGCGGCATCGCCGCTGAAGCGTTCCACCAGCCATTCGCCCCAGCTGTTAATGCTGACCAGATCGATGGTCAGAATCAGGTTTTCGCGCGCGGCACTGTAGCCCAGTGCATCGTCGCGGTTACTGATTTTCTGCATACCGCGGCGGCTCAACTGATGCTGCGGATCAACACCGACGTTAACCATTAAATGCCACTGCAGCGGCCGCGCCGGATGGCGGAAATCTTCGGCCTGTGGCTGGTATGGCTGCAGCGAACGGATCACCTGCAGCACTTCTTTCAGCTCATAAGTACTGAGCGGGTTGTACTGCGGATAGAGCGCAATCCGCGTATGACTCTGCAGCAGTTCATTAAAGCGCGCGAAACACAGCAGCTCGACCAGACTGGGCGATTGTTTCAGAACCTGTTCGCGGTCGGGTGCGGCGCCGGGATCAGCCTCGTTACGGCGGAACTGACCGGGAATTAATTGCCAGACATTCTTGCGCAGATTCAGCGACAGCTTTTCCTGCCCCAGCGACGGGCTGATACCCGGATTGATGCTGATTATTTTTCCCGGCCGGGTATCGAAGGCAGCGTATAAGCGGTTACCCAGCACCTGCAGATCACCTTTGCTGATATGCAGGCGCGGCGCGTATTTCTGACTGAAGCCGGCCAGAAAGCGATAGCTGCTGAGCATCTC
>NZ_DDCJ01000164.1:0-4770 GCF_002335285.1 Thalassolituus sp. UBA2009 | reverse complement strand
GTAATGGTTGAGGTTGAAGGCGTTGTCGGTACCGACGGCGTGCTGCTGGCTGAAGAAATCGAGTTTGAAGAAGCACCGGAAATTGAACTCGAAGGTATGGTTCAGGCGACAACTGAAAACACCCTGACGGTGATGGGCATTACTATCAATGCTGACCTGCGTACCCGCGTGCGTGATGACCGTGACGATGAAGTGTACTTTAATCTGAGCATGCTGCAGCCCGGTGACTATGTTGAGCTGCTGCTCGAAGAAACCACGGCCGGTCAGTACCGTGCACAGTTGCTGGAACGTGTTGACGCCAGCAATAAGGTGGAACTGAAAGCCCCTGTGTCAGCCATCGACCTGAGTGCCGGTACTGTTGTGCTGCTGGGACTGACGCTGGATGTCAGCGCGCAGGATCCGGCTATGCTGTCCTCTCTGGTGAGCGGCAGCATGGTAGAAATTGACGGCTCATTCGACGGTCAGGTTCTGATCGTGCAGTCGATGGAAATTGATGACTGATATTTTGCTCAATCCTATAGCAGCCACAACAGCAGCCCCCCTGCGCGGAGTATTCCGGCAGCGGGGGCTGCTGCTTATCTTATTACTGGTGTTTGCCGCTCAGGCAAAGGCCGGACTGCAGCTTGAGCTGGCCGCCGGTGCCGGCTACGACTCTAATGTTGCCCCCGACGTTACCGATATCAATGCTGGCCTGGGTGACAGTTATCATGCACTGGAAGCTTCGCTTGGCTGGCGTACGGCGGGGCGTCGAGGTGTGCAGTTTGAGACCAGCTACTGGCTGAAAGAACAGCGCTGGCAGGTTTACAGCGAATACGACAACCGCTTGCAGACCGGCCTGCTGCGCTTTGGTTATCAGGGTGATGTGCTGGCCACCGACGTGGCGCTGATTGCGGCCACCGCAGATGTGGATGGCCAGAGTTATATGCAGCTCGAACGCATCAGCCCGGCACTGGGCTTTATCCCGTCAGAATCCCTGTATGTGCGCACCCAGTTCGATTTTATGCGCAAAACCTACGAACAAAACAGCGCCCGCGACAGTGAACGCAGCGCTGCCCGTCTGCAGCTTTACTGGTTTTTCCGCAGCAGCGGCTTATCGCTCAGCGCCCTGATACAGGGAGTGGATGAACAGGCGGATGTCTCTGCTTACAGTTATCAGGCGGGTATCGGACGGCTGTCGCTCAGGCATCGCAGCCGCTGGTTTGGGCTCAGTGTGGTGAATCATCTGAGGGCGCAGCTGGAACAGCGTCAGTACGACGATGTGACGGAACTGCGCCAGCGTCTGGAGATGAGCAGCCGCTGGCAACTCAGTCAGCGCTGGCAGTGGTCGGTCAGTCTGCAGCGCGATGACCGGCAGTCTGATTTTGCCGCCGCGAGTTATGATCAGAACCGGCTGGAAAGCACCATACGCTGGAGCTTTTAAGGCTGTCGGTTAATTAATCGACAGCCCGAACAGATTAATTTCCATCTGGTAAGGCACTTCTTCGGCCGACTGCAGCAGCTCATCGATCAGTGTCTGATAGGTGGTAATCTGATGCGCCTGCAGGTTGCTTTCATCCGGCAGCGCTGTACTCAGCTTGGTCGCACGCAACATGCTTTTTAAGCCGCGGGTCTGCGAATATTGCTGGCTGCCGAGCAGAATAATTTCTTCGCCCATATGCCAGTAAACATCCAGATCCTTAATCTGCAGCGGACTGAGTGGCGGCACTAATGGCACCAGATCTTTCTGGGTGACGACCCGTATCAGCGGAATACTGGCGTAAATTTCCGCCCCGGTAACGTTGGTGACCTTGGGCTGGCCGAAAGTAATCACCTGGCTTACCTGTGCCGCTGTGTCGTGTTTTAAATACATCGCCAGTACCACCGCAATGGCGCCGCCCAGACTGTGGCCGGTAATCTGCACCGGCATGCCGGCAACCAGCCGTGGCCTGACATCGTTAAACACCGCCTCGGCGGCACTGCGGAAACCGTTGTGCAGGGTGATGCCCAGACGCTCGTCCGGCTGAAATTCAATATCCAGATCGACCATCACATTCGCCAGATTGGCGGTGCCACGGATGGCAATGGTCTGCACGCCATTGCCCTGACTGAGAAAATAACTGACCTGAGAATCCGCCAGCGTGGCCTGATGAATCAGCGTCTGGCCTTGCTGCAGAAGCTGCGCTTCACGTTCGCTGTCGGCCAGGTAAGTATCACCGGACAGCTGCGCCTGAATGCGCAGCTGAGCGAAGTCCGGGGCGGCCTGCACCGCTGGCAGAAAGCAGCAAAGCAGAGTGGCGGTGAGTAATTTTTTGAGCATGAGATTTGGTGTTATCGGTGATTTATTTTTCAGGTGGCTGCCAGTTTAAAAGCGAGGATATGTCCTGCTCTCCTTTGGCTTCTTTCAGTTGGCGGCGTTTTTCAGCAAAGCGTTCGTATTCTGCAGAGGCTTTTTCATCTGCCTGTTTCTTGCTTATCTGGCCCGGGCCTTCCAGAACATCGCGCTCATTAAACTGCAGAAACTGATCCAGTTTGGCTTGCCAGTCTCGCAGAAAAACCTGCTGACGGCGTTCAGCCTGATCTTCGGCAAAGTCGAGCCACATGACGATGATCCGGTTGAGCTCTTTAATTTCTGCTTCGCTCAGGTAATTCTTGGCTGTCGTAACATCGCCTTTGCGCACTTCAGCGCCTTTGCTGCTGGTCAGCCCCATATTGGGTTGGTCGGCGTCGGCACGCTCATAGATCAACTCGGCGGCGGTGTAGCCGGAGCAGGCGTAATGCAGTTTGTTCTGGATGATCTGAAAGAACTGGGTGGTTTCTTTCAGCGATGGTTCGTAATCAGCTGCCAGAGCAAAAATTTCACGAACCCGCAAATACATTCGTCGCTCGCTGGCACGGATGTCGCGGATTCTGTCCAGCAGTTCATCAAAATAATCAGGAACAACGGAATTGCCAACAGGAGGGTTTTTCAGCCGCTCGTCATCCATCACGAATCCCTTGACGATATATTCCTCAAGAGTCCGGGTTGCCCACTTACGGAACTGTGTACCACGGGTAGAGCGGACGCGATAGCCGATGGCCAAGATCATTGGCAGGCTGTAGTGAGTGATGCTGCGTTTTACCTGGCGTTTTCCTTCCTGCTGAACTTGTAAGTAATCCTTACAGGTTGTGTTTTGATCAAGCTCGCCTTCCTCATATACAGAACGAATGTGCTGGGTAATCGCTTGAGGTGTCACCTGATAAAGTTCGGACATCATTGCCTGTGACAGCCATAGAGTGTCACCTTCAAAGCGACACTCGATTCGTACCCGGCCGTCATCGGAGGCGAACAGCAGAAATTCACCGGTTGGAGCTTGTGGTAAATCCTTATCACTCATAAGCGGCCTCCGAGGTTTAGCACTTCAATAGCTTTTAAGACAGAACCAAATTCATGGCCCTGCCTTAATCCCTGATGATTAAAGTATCTAAATTCATAGTCTTGAATTGTTTTCTGCAATTCTTCTGTATTAGGTTTGTAGACGTCACCGTTTGATGTACACGCGGGGGTGAGCAAGGCGGCAATTACCTCCGTGTGAAGAGGGTATCTCGACTCATTTTCAATGTTCTCGAGGCTTCTCAGACCTAGTAACGCTGCTATCTGCTTTGCATCGACATTATTGCTCTGGACTGCTGCGGCGACATCTGTTCTGAAACAGAAAATGAATACTCCCAGAACCCGAAGTAGTGTGTGGCCAAAAATAATCTTAGTATCCATACCGTTGCTGAGCGTATGAAAAATTTCCAGGTAACGGATAAAGGTTTCTGTTTCACGCAACGACAATTGGTTATGGCTTATTAAACTTGTCGTAAATCCGTACACACCGTTATTGAAATCATTGAGTTTTGTATCTCTCAGAACTGGACTCATGCGGACCAGACTATTGAAATGTTCAACGGAAGCCAGCGTTTTTTCACTGCTATTGCTTGGAATAAAGTTAGGTAGGTAAAAACTGAACTTCAGGAATTTATCCAGATAACGTTGCGCATCAACGTCAGGGCCATAGCTATGGTGAATGGCTGCCCGGAGTTGTGCTGTATTCGTTATCAACACGAACTTAACGTTTTCAACATGAAAGGTATGTTTGATCACTTCCAGCATCTGCACAGAATAGTCTGGCCGACAGCGGTCCAGCTCATCAATAAAGATCACGATAGGATTATTTCCGGCGACCTCAGCCAATACCGACTGGAGTGCTTTCAGGTTTCTCTGGGCCTCTTCATGATCTTTCAGCATCGCCATAACGGACGCATCAATTGCCTTATCCGCAGCCTCCTGCAGGTACTGATCCAGATCTTCGCCAATTTTGTCGGCATTTTCTCTGAGCAGGTGACTTACGCCAGCTTTTAAAGTGGTTTTAATACCATAACGAACCACGGGAATAATTTTTTCGCGCAGGCTTTGTTTCTGCTCGCCATCCGGCAGCAGACTTAAAACCTCGGCAAGAATAGTCAGCAGGGGATTGTCTGCATGATCTGCCTGAAAAGCATCAATGTAGAGCAGGCGGTAGTTCTCATGTTCTGCCTTAAACTTACCCATCAGTTTGTGGCAGAACTCGGTTTTACCTGTACCCCAATGACCGTCGATGACCATTGGGGATATATCAATATCCGACGTGAGCAGTGAAATCACCTTGTCGGCAATCTGCTCACGGCGGAATTCATCGCGGCCATTTTCTCCCTGAAATGTACGGTGTGTCATTTCATTGGCCATGATGTTCCACTTTATTCCACAGTAACCGATTTCGCCAGATTGCG
>NZ_DDCJ01000059.1:3789-6838 GCF_002335285.1 Thalassolituus sp. UBA2009 | reverse complement strand
TTCTCAGACAAAAAACAGCAGCAACACGCCACCCAATGCCAGGCGGTACAGAACAAACGGCAGCATGCCAATCCGATTAATAAAAGCCAGGAAGTAATAAATACAGACCCAGGCACTGACCGCCGACAATACCGCACCAAGAGCCAGTGAGGTCCAGTCAACCGGCAACAGCGACTGGCTCAGTTCATGCGCTTTTAAACCACCGGCTGCCAGAATTAACGGAATCGATAACAGAAAAGAAAAACGCGCCGCATCAACCCGGTGTAAGCCAAGTAATAACGCCGCCGTCATGGTAATGCCGGAACGTGACGTACCGGGAATTAATGCCAGCGCCTGGGCGACACCAATAATCAACGCCATCGCCAGCGTCATTTTTGCCAGGCTGATGCCCTTCCCGCGTTTCTGGTCGGCAATGCCCAATAAAATACCAAACCCGATCGTGGCCCAGGCAATCACTTCAACCGAACGCAGGTTAGCTTCAATCCAGTCGCCCAATAATACCCCGGCCAGACCAGCCGGAATGGTTGCCAGCCCGACATACCAGGCGAGTTTTGCATCAGCACTGGGCTTTGCCGTCCAGCCACTTTTAAACCATGCACTGATCAGCCTGTGAATATCCTGGCGGAAATAAAACATGACTGCTGCCAGTGTGCCCACATGCACGGCTACATCAAATGCCAGTCCCTGATCCTGCCAACCAAGAACCTGTGAAGGCAGAATAAGATGTGCCGAACTGGAAATAGGTAAAAACTCAGTTAATCCCTGCAGTACCGCCAGTACAATGATCTCAATAAGATCCATAAGTTGATTCCTTAAAAGTATTAATCCCGGCGCAACAGGCTCGGTTGCTCATCGAGTTTTTTCCAGGCAACAGAATCACGCAAATAAACCGGCGGATGTTGTTCGACACTGCCAAATTCACCGCGTTGCCATGCGTCCTCAGCCAGCGCCAACATAATATCGGCCTGAGGTTGCACATCAGCCCAGTCCTGAGCGCAGGAAGCAAATGCCGGCAGAGTAAGGCCATCCCCTGCAACGATACCGTCAAACGCCTTCAGCGCCTGCAGACACTGCTCCGGACTGCCGACGTGTTCGGCTCCGATCAATCGGCAAAGTTCACCTTCACGCTGGAAATGCCCCCAGAATACCTCTCCCATATGGGCATCCATTACCGCCATCACATGGTCAGCCTGAGAACTGCGTAAAGTTTTTAATGCCACACTCTGCAATGAGGAAATACCGCAAACAGGAAGCTCCAGTGCAAAAGCAATTCCCTGTAATACCGAAGCCGCAATCCGGATACCGGTAAAAGAGCCTGGTCCACGCCCGTAAGCTATGCCCTCCAACTCTGCTTTTTTCACCCCTGCCCGGGTTAACAACTCATCCACCATCGGCAATAAGCGCTGTGCATGACGACGCGGTTGATCTTCACACAACGACCAGGATTCCGAACCACGGCTAAGGGCAACAGAACACAGAGAGGATGAGGCATCAACGATCAATAAACAGGACATAATACTTTCCGCAGCGAACAGGCGCGGCAGTATAACACAGGGCATGATTCTTCCATCCTGCTGCCCAACGCTGACAGACAGTCCCTGCAGAACAAAAATGACAGGCGAAAAAAAACCCGGCATTGCCGGGTTTTTCAATGCAGCAATCAGCTCGCTGCTTTTGGCGGACGACCGCGACGCTTAGGCGCAGTACCGGCAGCCGCAGCTGCTGGTTTGGCCTTAGCCGGACGACCACGGCGCTTAGGAGCGGCACCTGCAGCAGCCGGTGCAGCGGCTGCTTTAGCCGGACGACCGCGTTTTTTAGGAGCAGCAGCAGTTGCTGGCGCAGCTTTAGCCGGACGACCACGCTTTTTAGGCGCAGCAGCGGTTGTTGCTTTTGCTGCAGCCGGACGGCCACGCTTTTTAGGAGCAGCAGCGGTTGCTGTTTTTGCGGTTGCAGTTGCTTTGGCTTTCAGCTTTTTAGCAGCAACAGAGGCTTTGCCATGTTCTTTAGTGGCATGAGCTTTAACTTTTGCAGCATCCTGTTTGCCACGGGCTTTACGCCATTTGGCTTCAAATGCAGCAACGGCTTTCGCCAGATCGGCTTCTGCTTTAGCAACCAGTGACGCTTCAAACGCTTCAACAGCTGCAATGGCTTTTGCTGCCACTTCTTCTGCTTTCGCTTCAATTTGTGCAGCTTTAACCGCAACAGTAGCAGTACGGGCTTCAGCTTTCAGAGCCTGCAGCTTGGTATTTTCTGCTTTTACTTTAGCGTTAGCTGCAGCAACTGCACGCTTGGCAGCAGGCGTTGGTTTAGCGGTTGCTTTTTCTTTTGCAGCGGTTGCTTTAGTTGCAGCAGCATCGACTTTAGCCTGTTGAGCGGTAACCGCTGCATGGGCTTTTTCAGATGCTTTTACTGCTGAAGCGACAACCGCTGGTACTGCCTCTGCAGTTTTAGCCGCAACTGCTTTAGCAGCTGCAGGCTTACGACCGCGCTTGGCTGGAGCTTTTTTAGGTCTGGCCATAGGTGAATTCCTCTAATATTCCTGATCAGGTAGGGTAACGCTAGCACAAAATATATAAGTGCATAAGCTAACGGGAGCAATAATAGTATTTTTATTATCGAAAACCAAAAAATAATGAATCAACAATGCTATTTATGACCTGTTTTTGCCTATTCTGGTCATTGTTCTGTGATATTCCGCTGCCATTACTGAAAATAGATATGATTTTTGCATCCTCGCGTTACTTGCAATGACGTATTTAACAGCCTGCCTATTAATCTCCCGGATTACTATTAAGGCACTTCTTAAGATACTTCTTAAGGTACTTCCGAATAATTCAGCCGTGTCTTAAATTCCGCTGAAAGGAAGTTCATCGATCGATAATGTAATAAGCAGCGTCTTGGTAGTTTTACGGATCAGTTTAATCCCGGTAGTTTAAAAGCTGACAATATTTGCCTGTTGGTACCCGGTAATGGCAAAAGCAAATACGGAATCACGCATTTATGTTCTGACTCAGCAAATAAAGATGAACCTTAATGGTGCACACACCTG
>NZ_DDCJ01000059.1:0-3689 GCF_002335285.1 Thalassolituus sp. UBA2009 | reverse complement strand
CCTGTTGGTACCCGGTAATGGCAAAAGCAAATACGGAATCACGCATTTATGTTCTGACTCAGCAAATAAAGATGAACCTTAATGGTGCACACACCTGTTTTTAAGTTGTTGATTCTATTAAAAAACCGATACGACCCAGGGCCTGTTGACACTAATTAAACAGGTCTGTTATCGGATAAAAATGTCTCAGACAAGGCGCTGAGAGTGTGGGATGTTCAGCACATCCCTGTGCTTCACCCCTTCGGGGTTGGCATGCCAATCTGTTCCAGACAGATTGGTAACGGGTTAAGCGAGCGAACAGCAACGCAGGATGAGGGATTTTTAGTCATAACCCTTCGGGCTGAGGCCCGATTAACTTAGTGTTAACAGGCCCTAGGTATCTCCTGCACTAAGTGCAGTCGACTCCGGCCTTCAGAAGGTACTTTTTAATCTCTGCAACACCATCAGCACGTACAGATCGGGTCGCAATAGAGACAAATAAAGCTCAATGACATTAGCCGGTGCATAAAGGAAAGGTGAAAACCACCCGCTATGATTTAAACGGCCTACCGGAACAACATCACGATCAACTGTCGCCGGATGTAAAACGCGGACATAAAAAAAGGGCCGAAGCCCTTTTTAACTTATCCGGTTATTCAACCCTGTAAGGCCTCAAGAACCTGAGAAGTGATTTCCTGCAGTGAGCCAACACCCTGGATGTGGCTGTACTTAGGTGCATTAGCGCCCTTTTCTGCTTCCAGTTTTTTGTAGAAGCTGACCAGTGGTGCAGTCTGATCATGGTAAATAGCCAGACGCTTGCGTACGGTTTCTTCCTGGTCATCATCACGCTGCACCAGATCTTCACCGCTTTCATCGTCTTTACCTTCCACTTTAGGTGGGTTGTAAATAACGTGGTAAACGCGGCCAGAACCCGGGTGAACACGACGGCCACTGAGACGTTTAACAATCTCTTCGTCAGCTACGTCAATTTCGACAACGTGGTCGATATCAACGCCCGCTTCCAGCATGGCTTCTGCCTGAGGAATAGTGCGCGGGAAGCCATCAAACAGGAAACCGTTTACACAGTCATCCTGCTGAATACGTTCTTTTACCAGACCGATAATGATTTCATCAGAAACCAGACCGCCGGTTTCCATGATTTCTTTTACTTTAAGACCCAGTTCGCTACCGGCTTTTACTGCTGCACGCAGCATATCGCCAGTAGAGATTTGTGGAATAGCAAACTTTTCACAAATGAACTGTGCCTGTGTGCCTTTACCTGCACCGGGCGCACCCAACAGAATTACGCGCATGCGCATACCCCTTGTGGTTAATAGAAACTGTCCGGCGAGTCAAAAAATTGGTTATTTTTCAACCAGTCACGGAAAAAATAGGCCTAACCTTACTCCGAGCCGGGCTCTTGCTCAAGTGATTGTGATGAAAAAGCCGGGCAGATAATGCCCGACTTTGGTATAGACCGCGCAGCACCTGAAGTGATGCCACGCCCACGACAAGGGATTAACCGGTATTACGCATCCCAGCAGCAATACCAGCCATTGTGACTTTCAATGCACGCTCCACTTCTTTACTGACCACATCCTGATCCTGCCGCTCGCGGTACAGTAATTCGGCCTGTAAATAATGCAGTGGATCTGTATATGGATTACGCACACTCATGGAGTGCTGTAAGGCCAGGTTATCCTGCAGCAGAGTCTGCTGATCTTTAATCGCCAGCACCAGCTCACGGATCTTCTGCAAACGGATACGCAGCTGGCTGCCAAGCGGCTGTAACTCGGCTTCAACCAGACGACTTTCATAATACTGAGCAATAGCCGGATCGGCTTTCGATATCACCATTTCCAGCATATCGATATAGGTACGGAAGAACGGCCACTGCGCATACATCGATTGCAGCTGTGGCAGCTCACCATGATTAACCGGCTGCGCCAGAGCTTCATCCGAACCCAGCCAGGCAGGCAGCATTAAGCGCATTTGTGTCCAGGCAAAAATCCACGGAATAGCGCGCAGTGTTTCAATACCGCCACCACTTTTACGGCGCGCTGGCCGGCTGCCTAATGATAATTTACCCAATTCCTGCTCCGGCGTTGCGGCGCGGAAATAACGGACAAAATCCGGCGTATCACGCACCATAGCCCGGTAAGATTTAACCCCGGCACCCGCTAACTGCTCCATACGCTCACGCCATTGCGGCTGTGCAGCTTCCGGCGGTAACAGATTGGCTTCCAATACCGCAGAAACATAAACCTTAAGGTTACGCACCGCCACTTCCGGTAAACCGAATTTAAAGCGGATCATTTCGCCCTGCTCGGTTACCCGCAAGCCACCCAGTACCGACCCTGGCGGCTGCGATAAAATCGCCCGGTGAGCAGGACCGCCGCCGCGGCCAACACTGCCGCCACGACCATGGAATAAACGCAGTTTAATGCCTTTATCCTGTGCCGTTTTTGACAGCGCTTCCTGTGCCCGGTATTGCGCCCAGACAGCCGCCAGCTGGCCGGCATCCTTAGAGGAATCGGAATAACCAATCATTACCTGTTGATGACCTTTACAGTACTGGCGGTACCAGTCCACCGACCAGAGTTTCTCCATGCGCGGCGCCGATTGTTCAAGATCGCTGAGGGTCTCAAATAATGGCACCACCGGCATATGATCGCGCACACCACAGGCCTGTAATAACAAAGCTACCGCCAGAATATCCGACGGCTCACTGGCCATGGAAATGATGTAACAGGACACACCGTCACCGGCTCGGGTCGCCAGCACGTTCATGGTGTCGAGCACTTCCTGCGTTTCGGCCGTTGGCGTCCAGCGGCTTGGAATTAACGGGCGGCGGGATGCGAGTTCATTCAGCAGGAACTGCTGTTTCTTTTCTTCATCCCAGGATTTGTAATCACCCCAGTTATAAAAGGCGCAGATTTCCTGCAGCACATCGGCATGGCGGGTCGATTCCTGACGTACATCGAGTTTCACCAGCGCCAGACCAAAGCAGGCGACCCGGCGCAGGGTGTCGAGCAATGAACCATTGGCCACCGTATCCAGCCCCTGCTCTACCAGGCTGTTGTAACAGAGCATTAATGGCTGCAGTAATTCATCGTCTTCCAGCAGAGGTTCGTAATCACTTTCCGCCCCACGGGCTTTGGCGGCCGCCCAGAGTTTGGTCTGCTCCAGCCGATGGCGCAGCTGATGCATACAGGCGCGGTAAGGTTCGTGCAGATTATCCGGATAAGCGCGGCGTAATTCCGCCGAGGCTGCCGTCATCGATAACTGCATGCCTAATTGTTCAATATCACGCAGGAATAAATCTGCAGCCATCCAGCGTGCGAGAAATAAAACCTCACGGGTAACGGCAGAAGTGACATTCGGATTGCCGTCACGGTCGCCTCCCATCCACGAAGAAAAACGCACCGGAGCCGCCGTCAGCGGTAATGCGCTGCTGCCACGCTGACGCAGTTCATCATCCAGATTGCGTAATAATTGCGGCACCGCATACCAGAGCGAATTTTCGATCACCGCGAAACCCCATTTGGCTTCGTCCACAGCGGTTGGCCTTACCTGACGGATTTCATCGCTGTGCCAGATTTCTTCCACCACCGAAGCCAGCTGCTGCTCAATTTCCAGCAATTGCGGATGGCCGTCGAGCAGGTCATCACGTTGCTGCAGTAATCGGGCAATCAGATCGTATTTCTGAA
>NZ_DDCJ01000085.1:570-7028 GCF_002335285.1 Thalassolituus sp. UBA2009 | reverse complement strand
TAATTAGTGTTAACAGGCCCTAATAATTCTGCCGTTTATTTATGCGCAATATCCGCCTGTTAAATGTCGCCTTATTACTGCTGACCCTGTTTCAGTCGGTTGTGGCGTTGGCGGATGTGCATGAAACCTTCGGGCGTTCGGCTGCCGATCATCTGAACGAACACCAGCCCGCTCACCATAGCGATATGATGCAGGTACTGGCGGATGATATTCAGGCTGATACCAGCCAAAACAATACCGCGCCAAACAATACCGCACAAAACAACGACCAGAATAACGATAATCTGGCCCAGCACGACTGCTGTCATTGCCATGCTCACGCACCGTTATCCTTACCGGTTAACGACGCATTAGCCGCTGCAACAAAAAGCCGCAGCATGAACAACCTCTACAACCGCACTCTGATTGTGCGTGCGCTCAGCCCGCACCTGCGCCCTCCGATTTATTCCGGAATAACCGCGTTTATCAGCCCCGGTAACAGACACCTGCAATCCGCTGGCTCATCGTATTTTTTATTCAGGAATACCGCATGAATATGATCCCTGTTATAGCGCTCGCGATCGCCAGCGCCCTGGCCATACCTGCGTATGCGTCAGACATCAACAGCAGTAACAACACGAACAGCCATTTCCATGAGGCTGCACGCCTCTGGCTGCAAAGTCGCATAGCGCAAACGCCGCAGGTAAAAGCGGCGGCGGCACAACAAAACAGTCGCGCATTATGGACTCAGGCAGCCGCTCAGCCACTGTACAACCCCGAGCTGCAAACCCGGCTGGAGCAGGAAGGCAGTAGCAATAATTATGCGCTGGAAATCAGCCAGAAAATCGACTGGTGGAACCAGCGAGAAGCGCGCAGCCAGCAGCAGCAACGACTGCAACAGCAGGCCGGGCAGCAATATCAGCAAAGCCTGCAGCAAACCACCGCTGATGCCTTAGCCGCCATTGTGCGTTATCAAAGCGCGCAACAGCGTGATCAATTAATGCAGCGTCTGCAGCAGCAACAGCAGACGCTGACGCAACTGATTGAGCAACGTCGCAGCATTGGTGATTTAAGTGCGCTGGATGCCGAACTTGCACTGCTGGCACAAAGCTCGCTGCTGGCCGATATTGCCGCCAGTCAGGCGGAATTAAGTGCCGCCGCTGCGCAGTTATCTGCCCTGCTGCCGGACTGGCAACAACAGCCGCAATACCTCAATGCACTCATTCAGCAACTGGATAACAGCGCACAACAATTATCGCAGCAGCCGCTGAGCGACACGCAGCTTAAGCAACTGGCACTGTCACATCCGCAAAGTGAAAGCGCCCGACTGTTCTGGCTGGCCGAGCAGCAGCGCGCGCAGCTTAGCCGCGACAGCCTGCGCGCCGAACCAACCCTTGGCGTCAGTGCCGGGCGTAATGGCGAGGAAGATGTCTTAGGACTGGCCCTGTCTTTGCCGCTCAATGTACGCAGCTCTTACCGTCAGGCTGCGGCTGCAGCCAATGGCGAAGCCCTGCAGGCCGAAGCGGAGTTTTACGTCAGCCTGCAACAACAGCAACAGCAGCTGCGCGCCAGCCATAGCCGGGTTCAGGCTTACCGCCGTCAGGTTAAACAATGGCAAGCACTGATGCCCGATGGCGGCCAGCGCAGCGCGCAATTACTGCAACAGCAATGGCGCAACGGCGACCTCAGCACCAGCGCTTATCTTCAGGCATCCGCACAGTGGGCCGCCAGTCTGCAGGCCGGTATTGAATTAACCGGTGATTATCGTCAGGCACAGATCCAATGGCTGAGCGACAGCCAGACTATCCGCCGTTTTTTAAGCGCTGCTGCAAATACCAACAGCCCGATTTCAGAGTGAGAAAATTATGTCTTCACTATTTTCAGTAAAAAAATCAGCATCTGTAAAAAAAATGCCTGCTGTTAATCATGCGGGCACAGCCCAACGCCTGCTCATGGCTTTTATTCTCATACTTCCACTGCAGGGCTATGCCGCTGACAGTCACAATCACGAAGCGGTATCCGGCCATAACGAAGCCGTCAGTGAATCGCCAAAAGAGCATAAACACGACGAACATGACCACAGCGATGACCACAGCGATGACCACAGCGATGACCACAGCACTGAGCAAAGCGATGAGCACAATCATCAGAACGATCAGGATGAAAATAACGACAACAGCGTGCATTTAAGCGCCGATCAAATACAACAAGCCGGAATTATCAGCCAGATAATCCCGGCAGAAAAAACCGATATTCCGCTGCGCGCCCCGGCCGAAATCCGCGCCAACGGTTACCGCAGTTTTGTTGTCTCCCCACGGGTCGATTCGGTGGTAATCACCCGCCATGTTGCACTGGGTGATCACGTACAACCGGGGCAAGCATTGCTGACATTATTCAGTGAAGGGGTTGCCAGTGCCCAGGCGGAGTTACGCAGTGCCCGTTCCGAATGGCTGCGGGTAAAAAATCTCGGTAAAAATGCCGCCGGTGCCGCCCGTTATAATCAGGCCGAGAATACCCTCGCCGCTGCGCGGGCACGCCTCACGGCTTATGGCCTGAATGCCGATGCAGAATTAACTCCGGCCAGCTTTGGTGAATATCAGTTAACCGCTAAAACTGCCGGACTGGTATTAAGCGATGATTTTCAGCAGGGCCAGCGGGTGATGGCGGGCAGCGCATTAATGCAGATCACCGACGAAACCACGCTCTGGGCTGAAGCGCGTTTACCGGCAGAATCTGAGCTGCATTTAACCCGCGATACCCGCGTTATTCTTAATGTCGCCGGACTGGAGATCAGCGCGCAGATAAGCCACGAATCCCACACCATTGATCCATTAACCCGCACCCGTATTGTGCGCTTAACGGTGAATAACCCGGATCATCGTCTGCACCCTGGTTTATTTGCCAATGCCACATTTTATACCCAGTCCACAGAGGCCATCAGGCTGGTGCCGGAAACCGCATTAATGCGAGGCAGCGATGGCGACTGGCAGGTTTTTATTGAAAGCGCACCCGGCGAATTCCGCGCACTGGAAGTAGAACGTGGCCGCACCATCAGCACCGCAAAAGAACCCCAGGTAGAAATCAGCAGCGATGATCCGTCTGCACTTTCTGCGTACCCCATCGTCGTCGCCGGCGCTTTTTTTATTGCTTCCGAGCAGGCGAAAGGCGGCTTTGATCCGCATAATCATTAAGGGTTGGGTATTAAACTATGTTTACGTTATTAACCCGTTGGGCGGTCGCTAACCGCCTGCTGGTGCTGATTGCCATCACCAGTTTATGTATTGCTGCCGCTTTCGCTTTGCCGAAGCTGAACCTCGATGCCTTTCCCGACGTTACCAACGTGCAGGTAGCCATTAATACCGAAGCGCCGGGACTGGCCGCCGAAGAAGTGGAAAAACTCATTACCTACCCGATTGAGGCGGTCATGTACGCCCTGCCCGGCGTGGCCGAAGTACGTTCTATATCCAAAACCGGTTTATCCGGCATTACCGTGGTATTTAACGAAGGGACCGATATTTATTTTGCTCGCCAGCTGGTGTTCGAGCGCTTGCAGGCCGCGCGCGAATTTATTCCGCAGGGCGCTGGTATTCCGGAAATGGGACCGAATACCTCCGGTCTGGGGCAGATATTCCAGTATGTACTGCAGGCCGAACCCGGCTCAGGTTACGACCTGATGCAACTGCGCAGCCTGAATGACTGGCTGGTAAAACTGCTGTTAATGCCGGTTGATGGTGTGACCGATATATTGTCCTTTGGTGGTGATGTGCGCCAGTATCAGGTGAATTTAAATCCTGACCGTTTGCTGGCGTTTCAGTTATCGCAGCAGGATGTGATCGATGCACTGGAAGCCAATAACCGCAATGTCGGCGGCTGGTATTTAAACCGTGGCCAGGAACAACTGGTGATCCGTGGCACCGGCTGGCTCGACAGTGGTGAACAGGGTTTAAAACAATTAGCGCAGATTCCGTTGCGGGTAATTGATGGCGTCGCCGTTACCGTAGCTGATGTGGCTGAGGTCAGCTTCGGCAGTGAAATCCGTCAGGGCGCAGTCACCTTCAGCCGCAGCGATGATCAAAATAACGGCGGCGAGGTTGTGTCCGGCATCGTACTTAAACGTATGGGCGCCAATACCAAAGCTACCATCGACGGTATTCATCAGCGGATTGCCCTGATTAACCGGGCATTGCCCGCAGGCGTCAGCTTTGAGGTTATTTACGATCAGGCCGGATTAATCGAACAGGCCGTCAGTACGGTAGTCAATGCACTGGCACTGGCCTTTGTATTTATTCTGATTGTACTGGCGCTGTTTATGATGAATCTGCGCGCCACGGTACTGGTATTAATCTCGATTCCAATATCGGTCGCCATCGCTTTAATGCTGATGTCCTGGTATGGCTTATCGGCCAACCTGATGTCACTCGGTGGTATTGCCGTTGCCATTGGTATGCTGGTCGATGGTTCGGTGGTGATGGTGGAAAATATGTTCCGCCATCTGCAACACAACCCCGATGCCGACAAAGGCAGCATCAGCCTGCGTATTCAGGAAGCCGCTGCCGAAGTGGCGCGCCCGGTATTTTTTGCCACCGGTATTATTCTGCTGGTGTTTTTACCGCTGTTTGGTTTTGAGGGTGTTGAGGCCAAGCTGTTCCAGCCGATGGCCATTTCCATCATGCTCGCCATGCTGGTCGCCGTTCTGGTCGCCCTTATTGTTGTTCCGGCACTGGCGACCTTTATGTTCCGCACAGCGGTAACCGCCAAACCCAGCCCCTTACTGCAGCCTCTGGAAAAACTGTATCGCCACCTGCTCACTCAGGCGCTGCGTTTTCCACGGCGGGTGATGTTGCTGGCCGGAGTATTATTGCTGGCCGCCGTGATTATTGCTCCACGCCTTGGCACCGAGTTTGTTCCGGAACTGGAAGAAGGCACCATTAACCTGCGCGTTACTCTGGCACCCTCTGCCGGCTTAGAAACCGCACTGAGTGTTGCGCCGAAACTGGAAGCCTTATTACTGCAGTTTCCGGAAGTGAATTACGCCATGAGCCGTATCGGCCGGCCGGAACTGGGCGGCGATCCGGAGCCGGTCAGTAATATCGAAATTTATATCGGCTTAAAACCCCGCAGCGAATGGCAGTCGGCCGATAACCGCCTGGTGCTGCAGCGTTTAATGGAAGAAAAACTCGAAGTTTTCCCCGGTCTGTTATTTAACTTTTCCCAGCCCATCGGCACCCGCGTCGATGAATTACTGTCCGGTGTTCGCGCCCAGCTGGCCATAAAATTATTCGGCCCGGATCTGGACGTTCTGGCACAGCAGGGGCAGCAGATCGAAACCCTGGTAAAAACCATTGCCGGTACCCGCGATGTCGCTATGGAACAGATTGCCGGTGAATCACAGCTGGTTATTACGCCCAAACGCGATGCTTTATCGCGTTATGGTTTATCGGTGGATAACGTACTGACTCTGGTACGTGATGGCCTGGGTGGCACCAGTACCGGACAGATTATTAACGGTAACGAACGTTACGATATTTATGTGCGCCTGCAGCAGGAGTTCCGCGACAACGCCGCCGCTATTGCTGAATTACGCCTGCGTTCACCCTCCGGTGCCATCGTCCGCCTCGGTGATGTTGCTACGGTGGAATTTTCCTCCGGGCCGCCACAGGTACGGCGTGATGACGTGCAGCGGCGACTGGTAATTCAGGCCAACGTTGAAGGCCGCGATATGGGCAGTGTGGTGGCCGATATCCGTAACGCCATCGACACTCAGCTGCAATTACCGCCGGGCTACGCCGTCAGTATTGGCGGTCAGTTTGAAAATCAGCAACGCGCGCAGCAACGCTTAATGATGATTGTACCGCTGTCATTAGGATTAATTGCCCTGCTGCTGTATTTCGCCTTTGGCTCGGTCGGCCAGGCGCTGCTGATTCTGCTGAATGTGCCGCTGGCGGTTATTGGCGGAATCTTTTCGCTGTGGTTATCCGGCCAGTATTTATCGGTACCCGGTTCGGTGGGATTTATCACCCTGTTTGGCGTGGCAGTGTTAAATGGTGTGGTGATGGTCGAGAGTATTAACCAGCGCTTTGCCGCCGGCCATACCTTGCAAGATGCCGTATTTAACGGTGCCCTATCACGCCTGCGTCCGGTATTAATGACCGCACTGACCTCAGCGCTGGGATTAATTCCGATGCTGATGTCAAACGGACTGGGAGCTGAAATTCAGAAGCCGCTGGCCAGCGTCATTGTTGGCGGACTGGTTACCGCTACCTTCCTCACTTTGTTTGTCTTACCGTTGCTGTATCCGTTTTTCTCGCAATGGAAACTGCGCGAACATTAATAACCTCTGATCCTGCATCCCGGTTTACCGCACTGCTTTCCCACAGATTGGAGTGACATCGTGTCACTCCAATCTGCACCATTAATCGACTACTGTTTTTCAATCTGAAGCGCCTTTCCGGGGCAAGCCCCTGGCCCCCTGTAAGGAG
>NZ_DDCJ01000085.1:0-281 GCF_002335285.1 Thalassolituus sp. UBA2009 | reverse complement strand
CGGAACGACGCTTTAAAACACCAAACATTTGCATCGTTCCGGGGCAGGGTTTTGCTCTGAAGGCCGCAGAATCATCTGGTTGTCTGGCGCCGCACGATCGCCGGTTTTAGTAATCCGCGCAGCCGTATTTCAACGGAAGCAGCGTTCACCTGGCTCCCACGCTCTGCGTGGTAGCCCTTGCTGGCACAGTTGCATTCCCACGCAGAGCGTAGGAACGAGAAACAGCTGTGCAGAGTATTGGCGGAATAATAATGGGCAATAAAAAACACGGGCGTAGCGGT
>NZ_DDCJ01000057.1:8195-12858 GCF_002335285.1 Thalassolituus sp. UBA2009 | reverse complement strand
TCATAGCCTTTAATCTTGAACTGGCCGGTTTCTACGGCGAAGCCGCTGCAATCCGGGTTATTACCGCAGATATGTACCTTACGGGTTTCGTCCAGCAGATAGCTTTCCATCGCACTGTCGCAGATGCTGCAACGGCGCTTATCCATCAGGCGGCGGCTTTCTGCTTCTTCGTCTTCATCGGCGGAGATTGCTTCATCGCCCGGTACCAGATTGAGCGTTTGAGTGCAGCGTTCTTTCGGTGGCAGGCTGTAGCCGGAACAACCGAGGAATACACCGGTAGAACCCGTGCGGATCTGCATATGGCGACCACAGGTAGGACACGGAATGTCGGTATCAACCGGATCATTCGGACGCATGCCGTCTTCGCCTTCAGCCACTTCCAGCTTTTGCTGAAAGCCCTGATAAAACTCATCCAGAACGTCGGTCCAGTTCATATCGCCTTCGGCAATATGGTCGAGTTTTTCTTCCATGCTGGCGGTAAAGCCGAAGTCCATCAGGTCGTCGAAGTTCTCAACCAGGCGGCTGGTGACAATGTCGCCCATTTTTTCAGCGTAAAAACGACGACCTTTCAGGCTGACGTAACCACGTTCCTGAATGGTGGAAATAATTGAGGCATAGGTTGAAGGACGGCCGATGCCGCGTTTTTCCAGTTCTTTAACCAGTGCCGCTTCTGAGAAACGCGGTGCCGGTTTGGTGAAATGTTGCTTCGGTTCCAGCTCGACCAGCTGCAGGGTATCGCCTTCGCTGACATCCGGCAGCAGGACGTCATCTTCGCCTTTGCCCATCGCAGCCAATACTTTCAGGTGGCCGTCAAAACGCATAACGCGGCCGCGGGTTTTCAGTTCAAACTCGCCGGCTTTGACGGTGATGCTGGTGCTGGTGAATTGCGCATCTTTAATCTGACAGGCAACAAAGCGGCGCCAGATCAGATCGTATAAACGCTGTGCATCCGGTTCCATAGCACTGAGATCGGTTGCACGCAGGCGGACATCGGAAGGACGGATGGCCTCGTGCGCTTCCTGAGCGCCTTCTTTGCTGCTGTAGCTGCGCGGCTCATCCGGCAGGTACTGTTCGCCCAGTTTATCGCTGATGTAATCACGCACGTTGCTGACCGCTTCCTGACTCAGGTTGGTCGAGTCGGTACGCATATAAGTGATGTAACCGGCTTCGTACAGGCGCTGCGCCAGCGTCATGGTTTTCTTAACGCTGAAACTCAGACGCGTACTGGCGGCCTGCTGCAATGTGGAGGTGATAAAAGGGGCAGCAGGCTTGGAACTGGTCGGCTTGTCTTCGCGTTTCAGCACTTCATAGCGGTGGCCACGCAGCGCGGCGACGGCCGACATGGTGTCCTGCTCGTTAACCGGACGGAACTCGTTACCGTTCTGGCGCATCACCTGGGCGCGCAAAGCTTCACCGGCAGGGGTGCTCAGATCGGCGAAGGTTTCCCAGTATTCCTGTGGAATAAAGGCACGGATTTCCCGTTCGCGTTCAACAATCAGACGAACAGCAACGGATTGCACTCGGCCGGCGGATAAACCACGCGCGACCTTGCTCCACAGCAGAGGTGAGACCATAAAACCGACAACGCGGTCGAGGAAACGGCGTGCCTGTTGGGCATTGACGCGATTCATATTAAGTTCGGATGGCTGCTCGAACGCGCTCTGAATCGCTTTTTTGGTAATCTCATTAAACACGACGCGGCGGTATTGTTTTTTGCTGTCGCCAATAATCTCACGAAGGTGCCAGGCGATGGCTTCTCCCTCGCGGTCCAAATCCGTTGCGAGATAGATCTGATCGGCATCTTTGGCCAATCGCTGCAGTTCTTCGACAACTTTTTCTTTACCCGGCAGCACCTGATAGTTGGCTTCCCAGTGTTTTTCCGGGTTAACGCCCATGCGGCCAATTAACTGCTCGCGGGACTTTTTCTTTTTGTACTCGGCCTTGGCTTCGGGCGACATTTTACGGGTGAGAGCTGCCTGTTTAGCGCGCTCTTTAGGATCGCTGGGCTGTCCTGAGCCAGAGGTTGGCAGGTCGCGTACGTGGCCCACGCTGGACTTAACAATAAAGTCCTTACCCAGGTATTTATTGATGGTTTTAGCCTTTGCAGGCGACTCCACGATAACCAGCGATTTGCCCATATTCCTTTGATTAACCCTTTCTTGTTGATATAGCCAGGCGCACAGAAGGCGACACTTTATAGGTACACCGGGGGGGGTGGTCAAGCTTCTCTCGTTACCGGAGTCATGCAATGCGCTCCGGCAGGGTGGTGAAACGTTGCTAAACTTGTCACCAGTATATGGTGATATTGACGTCACCAAAGGCCGTGTAAACAGCGCCTTTGTTTAGGAATAGCATAGATTGGGGAGAACCGTTTTTTATGTCAGCGATTGGTTTGATCGTGGCGATAGCGTTACCGGTTGCATTGATTCTGTTCGGACTGGTTATGGCGGGGCGCAGGCAGCAGGCGCAGCAAGCCCAGCGTTTACAGGCCCGGGCGGTGAAGCAGGGGGCGGATGATCTGCTGGAAGCGCTGGAGTTTCTGATTCTGGTTGATAATTTTAAGGAGGTGCAGCTGGCGGTCCTGGAGAGGGTCGAACAGTTGTACGTTGTTTATCAGGAAGCCCTGCCTAAGAAAGACAACAACAGTTCCGCACAGGAGCTGTTTGATGCAGCACCTTACCGGCGCAAAATTGATGAAGGCAAAGGTAATCGCCGGGTACTGAAAAGCGATCGTGAGATACGTTTTGCGCGCCGCCAGTTTGGCCGGATTCTGAAGGCGCTGAATGTTATGGCGCGTAAAAAACTGATTTCGGAGGCGGCAATGATGGAGTATCGCCGTTATCTGCGTCTGACTCTGCTGGAAAAAGAAGTCGATACCTACACCGCGCAGGGTGATGTGGCGGCAGGGCGTGGTGATGTGATTACTGCGACCAATTACTACAAAGCAGCGAAAAAGATTCTGATTGAGTTTGACCTGCAGTATCCGGAGAAAAACCAGCGCATCCGCGATCTGACCCAGCGTACTGCTTCTTTATATAACGGTGGCGAAAAGAAAGAGGGCAGCCTTGCTCAGGCGTTATCGAAAGAGATCAAAGATGAGCATGATCCTTTTGGCATTCCCACCAATCCTAACGCTTCAGAGAAACGTAAGTTTTGACAGGCCCCGGAAGTTATCCTGAATGCCCCTTTAGTGGGTCGTAAAATGTCACATGCCTGCTTTCAGTGATTTTTTTAAAGTGCTGAAAACAAAGGGAAAAATTCGTTTGTGACGTTCGTCACAGAATATAATCCTTCATTTTGGTGGCGGGAACTGACCTGTTCGGCGTCATAAGTTTTCATTAGTGTGTCAGACAATCTCAGGGCCGGCTGACACGAATTAAACAGGCCCTGATTTGTTACTACCCGCTGACGATGACCTTTGTCTGTCCGGCACCATAAGCAGAGATGCAAGCATGAGTATTCAGGAAGCCGTTTTAGTCCTGCATGACCACGAGGTGGTCGAAGCGTACTGGCTGGCAGATTTTGAACGTCTGGTTCGTCAGCAAACACCTCTGCAGCATGCTGCGGAACACAAAATACAGGCGGCCTATCTGCAGATCGGCAATCACCGTTCGGCCGAAGCGCTGGTGCTGTTTGAGGCACCGGTTAAACATTCTGTGATTGATGCGCGCTGGTATATGCCGCTGCGTCGTCTGGCTGACAGTGCCGGGCGTGGTCCTAATATGGGCGCCGGCCGTATCCGGCTGGCCTGTCGCAGTCAGTGTTCCATCAGCTGGCATGCTGACTCGCTGTGGGAGCCGGTGACATCCGATTTTATGGCTATCCGCAAAGCATTGCGTGGCAGCATGCTGCGCGATCAGGCGCCGTTAACCGAGCGTGATTTGTGGCCGCAGGAGCGAATTTCTGCTGTGGAACGTGTGACCGGTGGCGCCGGCGCCGGCAGCCTGCTGGCTAAAAAGCACAGCGACCCGGAAGTCGAAGACCTTAAGCGCACGCTGCGCAATGAGATGGAAGCCTACCGCCGTCAGCTGCAGCAGCTGCAGCAGGAAATTGAGCGGCAGAAGAGCCTGAATGAAAAGCTGGGACGTCAGGCGGATGCCTCCGGCGAAGCCGAACTTGAAGAGCTGCGCCAGGTGCACCGCAATGAAATGGCCGCTCATGCCGCCGAAGTCGAAAGCCTGACCCTGGCGCTGGAGCAGGAGCGTCAGGAGACTGAGCGTTTACGTCAGGCTCTGAACGATAACCAACCAGTGGCAGAGCCTGTGGTCAGTGATGAAGAAGCGGCACGCTTAAAAGAAGAAGCAGCAACCCTGCGCCAGTATCTGGAACAGGCAGAAGAGCAGAACGCTGAACGTTTTGTTAATCGTCTGGATGGCCTGGAAGCGGTGCTGGTGGCATTTCATCCGGGCGTTGGTCATCTGACCATTACGCCGGCCAACATGCTGCGTTATGCCGATAACCCACTGGCCTACGCGGCACAGAAGTGTTTTGTCAGCGAAGAGGTTTACCGTCGCTGGCTGGATCATTATGACGATCCGCGCTGTCAGCAATGCAACGCTGAAATCCCCCGCATCGAGCATCCGCGTGAGTTCGATCACGACCTGAATGCCTACTGTAAACTGCACCGCCAGTTGCACCTTGCCGGCAGCTGACGACACCGGGG
>NZ_DDCJ01000057.1:0-7921 GCF_002335285.1 Thalassolituus sp. UBA2009 | reverse complement strand
CCTGCGGCTTGATCGTCTGCATCCTCATATCTCCGGTAACAAAGCCTTTAAGCTGGCCGGATTTCTGCCGCGCTTCAGAGCATCCGGCCGCCGTACGCTGCTGAGTTTCGGCGGCCCGTACTCCAATCATCTGCATGCTCTTGCAGCCCTCGGGCAGGCGCTGAATATTCCGGTGATTGCGTTGGTACGCGGCTATGCACATCTGCCGCTGACGGCTACGTTGCAGGATTGCCAGAGCTGGGGAGCTGAACTGGTTTTTGCCGATAAAAAAACTTACGCCCGCCGTTATGATCCGCAATGGTGGCAGGAGCTGGCTCAGCACTACGATGCCTTTGTGATTCCTGAGGGCGGCGCAGGTGATGCCGGAGAGCAGGAGTGCCGGCAACTGGCGCCATTGTGCGCAGACTACGATCAGGTCTGGCTGGCGGTTGGCAGTGGTACAACGGCACTGGGACTGGCGAAAGGGCTGCAGGAACAACGGATTGATTGTGAACTGGTCGGGGTGAATGCGGTTGCCGATCAGGGTGAACGCCTGCGCGCCTGGCAGCAGGCGATGCCGGCGGATGTACGCTGGCGCCTGCTGGATGATGCTCATCTGGGTGCGTTCGGACGTACTTCGCCAGAGCTGCTGGCGCTGATTGAACGCTATGATCGTCAGCATCTGCCACTGGACCCGGTGTATACCGCCAAACTGTTGCTGGCCTTTGAGCAGGCCCTGATGACTGAATCCGCGAACGCCCGGATTTTACTGATTCACAGCGGCGGGTTGCAGGGGCGTCGCGGCTATTCGCTGTAATGTGCTTTTAAATCTGACCTCAACTAACCCGACCTTAGCCCAGCCCGATCTTAGCCCAGCTTAACCGGCAGATTCTTATGGGTGCCGTTCTGCGGCCAGTCATCCGGCATAATCAGCCAGCGCTGCTGTTCGGCCCAGCCGTATGGACCTTCTTCTGTCTGTATCACGCAGCAGGGATAGGTCAGATGACGGAAATGCGTGCGCAGATACTCAAGTAACTCCTCCCGGCCGATGCTGAAAGCCGCCAGCGCCGGGCTCAGCCACTGCGGTTTGGCCAGCACGTACCAGCGCCCCTGTGGCAGATAATCGGCGGCCTGCCGGGCATGGCACCAGTGTCCGCGCCAGTGACGGGCCGACACTTCCGCCGGCAGGCAGGCCTGATACTGCGGGTTGGCCGGATAAAACAGGCAGCCGCGCATCACCGCCAGACTGGTCTGCGGCTGCCAGTTCAGCGCAGCCAGTTGTTGCTGTGCCTGCGGATTCTGGCGCATGGGCAGCTGATGTTCATGGGTATGGCGGATCTTGCGTGCCAGCAGATCGGCGCGGTTGGGGCCGATCCAGTGCTGGCCCTGTTCATTGCCGTAGCCAAGATAGAATTTCAGCGCCAGCTCCAGATGCCATTGCTGGCGGCCGTCATCCAGCAGCAGGTCCAGCTCACCGAGGGTTTTGCCCTGATCAATAATCTGCACATTGGCCTGAAAACGGATGCCACTGAGTTGCAGATATTCCTGCCACAGCTGCTCAAATATTAATCCCAGACGCGGACTGCTGAAGTCCGGAGCCAGATTGCTCAGTTGGGCAGCCAGAGGTTGCCAGTGATCGGGCAGCCAGGGTTGCTCAGTCGGGCTCCAGTCACAGTCGAGCAGGGGCGGGCCGAACAGGCTCCAGATCAGGTCGCGCTGATGCTGGCCGGGCAGGGCGAAGTAGGAATGATCAGCGGCAAACAAGCGTTTTTAACTCCTCTGTGGTATAAATCGGGCCATTATTCGCAGGGCTGCAGCCAGCCGTTCTGCCTATCGCCCACTTAAATGCCAGGTCGCAGTAATGGAAGAATTTCGTAACATCGGCATGATCGGCCGTCTGAACAGCAATAAAGTGATTGAGACGGTTAAGCGTCTGTCCCGTTATCTGATCGATGAAGGCTATCACGTTATTCTTGATGACCGTATTGCTGAAGTGATGCCGGGTCATGGCATGCAGGTCAGCAATGTTAATCTGCTCGGTGAGATCTGCGATCTGGTGATTGTGGTGGGCGGTGACGGCAGCTTGCTGGGTGCCGCGCGCGCACTGGCGCGTTTTAATACCCCGGTGCTGGGGATTAACCGTGGCCGCCTGGGGTTCCTGACCGATATCAGCCCGGACGAAACTATGTTCGATGCGGTGCAGGATGTTCTTAATGGCGAATACGTCAGCGAGATGCGCTTCCTGCTCGATGCTGAGGTAAAGCGTGATGGCAATCCGATTGCCACCGCCGCGGCGCTGAACGATGTGGTGCTGCACCCGGGTAAGTCAGCACGGATGATTGCTTTTGATCTGTGGATTGAAGGCCAGTACGTTTATAACCAGCGTTCCGATGGTCTGATTGTATCGACACCAACCGGCTCGACCGCGTATTCGCTCTCCGGCGGTGGCCCGATTATGCACCCGAAGCTGGATGCGCTGGTGCTGGTGCCGATGTTCCCGCACACGCTTTCCAGCCGGCCGATTGTGGTTGACGGCAAGAGCGAAATTAAAATCGTGATTGATTCGGATCTGGGTATTTACCCGACCATCAGTTGTGATGGCCAGACGCATATTCCCTGTGCGCCCGGCGACAGTATTACCATCCGCAAAAAAGCCCATAAACTGAAGCTGATTCACCCCAAAGGCCACAATTTCTATGAAATTTGCCGGACTAAACTGGGCTGGAGTAGCAACCTGGGGGATTAAGTATGCACCAGGGTTACGATTTAATCGGTGACATTCACGGCTGTGGCGAAACGCTGATCGAATTGCTGGAGCAAATGGGCTACAGCAAACGTGGTGGCGTGTACCAGCACCCGAAGCGCAAGGTCGTTTTTCTCGGCGATATTGTTGATCGCGGACCGCATATCCGTCTCGCCTGTCATGTTGTTCGCGATATGGTCGATGCCGGTCATGCCGACATAGTGATGGGTAATCACGAATACAATGTGGTGACCTATTGCACCGAAGCGCCGCCGGGAATGCGCCAGCCTTTTCTGCGTCCGCACACCAAACGCAACAGCTTTATTGTCGAGCAGACACTGGAGCAGTTTGCTAATTATCCGCACGAGTTTAATGAATTTCTCGACTGGTTTATCGATCTGCCGCTGTTCCTTGATTATGAGCACTTCCGCGTGGTTCATGCCTGCTGGGATCAGGCCATGATTGACGAATATCTGCGCCGTTATGGCAGTAATAAGCTGCATAAAAATATGCTCGCCGAGTCGGTGAATACCAGTTCATTTATTTATAAATTTCTCGACCGCATGCTGCGCGGCACATCACTGAAACTACCCGATGGCCGTTCAATGACAGCCAAAGACGGTATGGTGCGGCAGTTTTTCCGCACCAAATTCTGGGAAGGTGATCCGGAGCGCTACAGCGATGTGGTTTTTCAGCCTGATCCGCTGCCTGATGATATCGAACACGCTTTATTAAGCGGTGAAGAACGCGACCAGTTGCTGTTTTACGGCCCGCAGGAAAAACCGCTGTTTATTGGCCACTACTGGATGCAGGGTTTACCTGCGCCCATTGTGCCTAATATCGCCTGTCTTGATTACAGTGCGGTTAAATACGGACGTCTTGCCGCGTACCGTATGGATACCGAACGCAGTTTGCAGCCGGGTAAATTTACCTGGGTGCGGGTAGAAAAGAGCGAGCGCTGATGGAGCCTGTGCTTGTGCTGGTCGCACCGGCCGGTGTGGATTTATCGCCGCTGACTCAGCGTCTGTGGGCCGAACGTATAGCGCACAGAGTCATTGATCAGGCGGATGGTCAGCAGTGTTTATATCTGGCCGATGGCCGTCATGCGCCGCAGGTTAAGCAGTGGCTGGAAGAATGGCAGGCAGGGCAGATCACTCCGCTGCCTGCGGAAGCGGTTGAACCTAAGCTGTGGCAGGGATTACTGCAGTTACTGGCAACACCGCTCAGCACCTTTATTTTATTGTTGTTACCGGCCGTATTTATCTGGATGCATTTTTCAACCGGCTGGCAAAGCTGGGTCAGCGCAGGCGCAGATTATTGGCCAGAGCAACGCTTTGATCCGGGTGTTTACTGGCAATTAGGTGTCTGGGAATTATGGCGGCCAACCTTGCTGCATTTTTCACTTCTGCACTTGCTGTTTAATTCGCTCTGGTGGTGGATTCTGGCCAGAAGAGTAGAGCAGCATGAGGGCGTTAAGCCTCTGCTGGTTCTGCTGCTGGTTTGCGGTCTGATGGGCAATATGGTGCAGTGGTGGTATGCCGGGCCGGCATTTGGCGGGATTTCCGGCGTCACTCTGGGATTGCTTGGCTGGGTTGGATTCCGTCAGCGCCGGCGCAATATCGATTATCAGATTCCGCGCATGTTATTACCGGTCATGGTGGGCTGGTTGTTGCTCACCATCAGTGCCGATACCTTAGTGCCGGGATTATCCGGTACCGCGCATGGAGCGCATTTAGGCGGACTGATCAGTGGTTTTATTCTGGCTATGCTGTGGCCGGTTAAAACCGTCAGCCGTGATACTGAATTTAAGTAAGAAAAGACACTGCCGCTGTGTGCAGGTCTGTAATGAGGTTGCTATGACACTTGAACAACTTATTAAATCCCTGACGCCTGAAATCTACCAGAATCTGCGCAATGCGGTAGAGCTGGGACGCTGGCCTGATGGCCGTAAGCTGGAGCCTCAGCAGCGAGAACTGTGCATGGAAGCCATTATTCATTATGAACAAATTCACGACCTGCCGGCGGAGCAGCGCGTGGGTTATATGGAAGATGCCTGTAAATCGTCAGGTAAAGATGATCACGACGATGTTCAGACACTGACCCTGCAGTAATTTATGACTCAGATTCTGGCCAGTGGCCTGCTCAGTAAAATGGCCCTGCAGGCCGGCGAACACGATGACGTTGTGCAGTATCAGCTGGTGCTGGACGATCAGCGGCTGGATTTAAATCCGCTGATTGGCCGTCATATTGAAATGACCTACAGCGGTGCCATTCACTGCAGTCATTGTGGGCGGCGTACCAAGACCAGTTTCAGTCAGGGCTATTGTTACCCCTGCTTTACCTCGCTGGCGCAATGCGATTCGTGCATGATGAGCCCGGAAAAATGCCATTTTTCGGCGGGTACCTGCCGCGAGCCTTCGTGGGCAGAGCAGGTTTGCTTTAACGATCATATTGTCTATCTGGCGAATTCTTCCGGATTAAAAGTGGGTATTACCCGTGCCACACAAATGCCGGTGCGCTGGCTGGATCAGGGCGCAGCACAGGCGTTACCGATTGCGCGGGTTAAAAATCGCCGCTTGTCAGGTTTGATCGAAGATTTACTGCGTTCGCAGGTAGCCGATAAAACCAACTGGCGCACCTTGCTGAAAGGCCCGGCCGCTGTTCTCGATTTAGCGGCAGAGCGTGATCGTCTGCTGAGTGAGTTTTCCCAGCCGCTGGCTGAACTTGAACAGCGCGAAGGTGTGGGCAGTGTGCAGCTTCTGCACGACGCCGATGTCTGGCAGTTTGACTACCCGGTCAGTCAGTATCCGGGCAAAATCAGCAGTTTTAATTTTGATAAAAATCCTCAGGTCAGCGGTCGTCTGCTGGGCCTTAAGGGGCAGTATTTAATACTGGATGGTGGTGTGATTAATTTACGTAAATTCAGCTCATACCATATTTCATTTGCGTTAAAGGATTAAGTCTATGCGTGATGCACAGCCAACAGCCATTTATCTGAAAGACTATCAGCAGCCGGACTACTGGATTGAGCGCACTGAGCTGACCTTTGAATTACAGGATGAATATACCCTGGTGACGACGCTGCTGGATCTGGTGCGCAATGATCAGGCAGCGGATGGCGCTGATTTGCTGCTTGCCGGTCAGGATCTGGAACTGATAAGTCTGGTGCTGGATGGTCAGACTCTTACCACCGAACAATATGAGCTGGGTGATGAAAGCCTGACCGTGAAAGGCATACAGCAGCGCTCACAACTGGCCATCACAACCCGGATTTATCCGGCAAAAAATACCGCCCTCGAAGGCCTGTACCGTTCCGGTGGTATGTACTGCACCCAGTGTGAAGCTGAAGGTTTCCGCCGCATTACCTATTATCTCGACCGTCCGGATGTGATGTCGGTTTTTACTACGCACATTATTGCCGATGCGGCGCAATTTCCGGTGTTGTTATCTAACGGCAACCTGATTGCTGACAGCGTTGATAATGGTCTGCATAAAGTGACCTGGCACGACCCGCATAAAAAACCAGCCTATCTGTTTGCGCTGGTAGCCGGTGATTTACGCGTTAAAGAAGACCGCTTTACCACCATGAACGGGCGTGATGTGGCACTGAAAATTTTTGTCGAGCCCCAGAATATCGATAAAACCGACTATGCCCTTGATGCATTAAAACGCTCCATGCGCTGGGATGAAGAAGTGTATGGCCGCGAATACGATCTGGATATTTTTATGATCGTCGCCGTCGATGACTTCAATATGGGCGCGATGGAAAATAAAGGACTGAATATTTTCAATTCGTCCTGTGTTCTGGCCAATCCGGCGACCGCCACCGATGCTGCCTATCAGCGTATTGAGGCCATTGTTGCGCACGAATATTTCCATAACTGGTCGGGTAACCGTGTTACCTGTCGTGACTGGTTTCAGCTGAGCCTGAAAGAAGGTTTTACGGTGTTCCGTGATGCCTGTTTCTCGGCTGATATGAATTCCGCCACGGTTAAACGTATTGAAGACGCAAACATTATGCGCACCGTACAGTTTGCCGAAGACGGTGGGCCGATGGCGCACCCGGTGCAGCCGGATTCTTTTATCGAAATTTCCAACTTCTACACCGTCACCATTTATGAAAAAGGTGCCGAAGTGGTCGGCATGCTGCACAAAATTCTCGGCAAAGACGGTTTCCGTAAAGGTTCCGATCTGTATTTTGACCGCCACGATGGCCAGGCCGTTACCATTTATGATTTTGTGCAGGCGATGGAAGACGCTAACGGCGTTGATCTGACCCTGTTCAAACGCTGGTATAAGCAGGCGGGTACACCGCTGGTGACGGTCAGCAGTGAATACGATGCGGATGCTCAGCAGCTGCGGCTGACACTGACTCAGCGCTGCCCGGATACACCGGGGCAAAGTAATAAACTGCCGCAATGGATTCCGGTGCAGCTCGGTCTGATTGGCGCTAATGGAAAAGACCTGGCTATTCATGTTGAACCGGCTTCTGCCTGGACAGAAAGCAGTCAGGTGCTGCACCTGACCGAAGCTGAACAAACCTTTGTCTTCAGTGATGTTGCAGAACAACCACGCTTATCGCTGTTCCGTGATTTTTCGGCACCGGTGAAAGTGGAATTCGAACAGTCCGCCGACGATCTGCTGTTTTTACTGCAGTATGACAGCGATGGCTTTAACCGCTGGGATGCCGGTCAGCGTCTGCTGTTGAGCTGGATTAATGCCGCCCAACAGGGCAATTTTGAATTACGCCCGGAAGTACGTGAAGTTTTTGCCCGTCTGCTGGCTGATGAATCACTCGATCCGGCGATGGTCAGCTGTCTGCTGACACTGCCATCGGAAGCCTATGTGGCTGAATTCTCTGCCGAGGTTGATCCACTGGCGATTCATGCGGCGCGTAAACAGGTGCATCAGGCGATTGCTGAATCGCTGAGTGAAGAATTTGCCGCCTGTTATCAGCGTTTGCAATCGGAGGCTCCTTATGCACCAGAACCAGCACAGATGTCGGCGCGCAGTCTGAAAAATCTGGCGCTGGCATATTGGGTGAAGGGCAGTACTGTTGGTCTGCAGCAGGCCGTCAGCCAGTATCGCAGCGCGGATAATATGACCGACCAGATGGCCGCGCTGGTGGCAGTCGTCAACAGCGGTGATGCCGCGCAGGCAGAACAGTTGCTGGCCGATTTCTATCAGCAGTGGTCACAG
>NZ_DDCJ01000149.1:0-7285 GCF_002335285.1 Thalassolituus sp. UBA2009 | reverse complement strand
GATGTGTCTAACGCTTTTTCAATCTGATGAATCAGCCCTGGCAAGGGTTTTCGGCAATCACAATGGTCATCCGGGCCATGCGGACAGAAGGCAATATGGGCAAACCGGCCATTATGTTCTGCGGCCAGCGCGTTCATTTTGGCGTGCATCGCTTCCAGATCGGCAAGGCTGAAATGCCCCCGCGCCAGGCCACTTTGATTGGTCGCAACGGCGATGGTGTAACCGGCGTTGCACAAACGGCCAACCGCTTCAGCACTGCCAGTAATTGGTAGCCATTCGTCGACGGACTTTACAAAGTCGTCGGAGTCTTCGTTCAGTACGCCGTCGCGATCAAGAATGATGAGTTTCATTGGGCAGTCTCTTCTGTAAAGCCGGTTTGTGCCGGAGGGGTGCGGGCGGGATAACCGTCCACGGGCTTAACCAGGTGCAGCGATGAATTAAAAATATGTCAGTCAGTGCCAAGTCATGCATCTGGGCTGATACCTCTGCCTGAGTCTGGCGGGCAATGATGCCTGCCGTTAATCACAAATGATACGCTCGGTTGGCCTGATCCCTCAGCAAAAACTGACTTCTCAGCAAAAGGAATATCACTATGGAAAGTTCTCTTTGCCGGCGCATCGCCGGAACCTCACTGCTTAGTTTCGGATTGTTGCTCAGCGCCTGCGGTGAAAAAGCACAAAATGATATGGTTGCGGCGCAAGCTCCTGAGACCACATCCAGCAGCACCTGCAGCGGCACTTATCCCAGCTACTGGCAGGACCCGGCAGCTAAATTCAGCAATATGTGGAAAGGTCAGGAAATCAGCAACGTGCCGCCTGCTGACTGGCAGGGCCCGGTGTTCCGCATATCTGATAAGTATCCGCGTCAGCCGGTGGATGACCGTGCGGCACAGCCGTGGCGTGATGCACGTTTTGATGCCCTGTTCAGAACAGACACTCCGGCAGCGCAGAAAAAACAGCTGGCATATGACTACAGCTGGCTGGTGATGAAGTACATTCAGGACGGCAACGTTAACCGTCCCGGAGTCGAAGACTGGGATGTGTGTAACAACAACGTGCGTCCGTGGTACAGCATTCCTTTCCAGACTTACGATGCCATGAGCGGGCGTGAGTTTACCCACGGTCTGACCCGCGAAGCACCGGTCACATTCTCTACACCTCAGGGTGCGATCAACACTACCATGTGGGCGGTAGGCTTCTTTAATGCAACGGCCGCTTACACTCTGGGAACGGTTTGGCAGGCAGACGGCACGGCGAAAATTCCGGCTAAAGATGTGAGCTTTGATGAGGGCGCCGTTGTTGGTAAGCCGCTGTTTAATACCTCAACTCCGGAACAGCTGCCGGTGCTGGCGAATCAGCCCGCCTGGAATGCCAATATCTCCGATCCGTCATTCTGTAAATGCACACCTGCGAAGGGCAATGAGTGCACGCTGATTGAAGAAAGCCAGCAGTGTCCGCGCAGCACGACAGAGTGGAACGACGTGCGCCTGCTGCAGTTCGACTTTGCGGTAAAAGACAGCCGTGCACCGGGTACGCAGTGGGTATTCGGCACCTTTGTTGCCGATGGTCAGCGTAAGGCGAAAGAAGCCGATCCGTGGCTGCGTATCAGTCTGCTGGGTGTGATGTGGGGCAACGAAACTCCACCGGATGGCAAACTTGCGCACAACTATCCGCTGGATGTGAAAAAGAACGGTTTTATGGAAGAAGTTATTTTCTGGGATACCGTGAACGAACTGAATAAATACGGCGGCGCCAACCCGATGCAGCATATGGGACATTTAGGCTGTAATTATCGCCTGAATGGCCCGGCCGATAATGCCAACAGCTCGTGCATGTCCTGCCATGGCACGGCTTCTGTACCGGACAGCAATTTTGATACGCCGCCGCTACTGTCACAGTTTTCAGGTATCACCAAAGAATGCGTAACCCCTGATCCTGAAAATCCGTTAGTCGGTGTCGATCGCAGTGGCAGCAAAGCAACGGTGAATAATGGTGTCAGCTTTACCAATATCGACAGCATTTATTTTGCCAATGTCCCGGCAGCGGCACCCTTTAATATGATCGTTGAAACCGATAACGGGCCGGTTAATGTGATGGGCAATGGTGTACCGGATTATGCCAGCGGCCGTAAGAGCTGGATTTCACTCGATTATTCTTTGCAGCTGTCTATTTCATTAACCCAATGGATGCAGTGGCAGGAAAACAGTGATGATCCGGCGCTGGAGCGTATTAACTTTAAAGAACTGCGCCGTGGAGTGAAGGAAAATTAAGCTGAATTAATTTCAGTGAATGAAAATAAAAAGCCCGGCTGATTGAGCCGGGCTTTTTATTTATCTTGGACGGTTGCTTTCCTATCATGGGCTGCCTGATGTATCTCATAAAATCACCGAAGTGTTAGTCTAGGCAGTGTTTGTCCTGCTTATATTGGGGGTTTCACTTTTCGGGTGTTAGAATTCCCGCGTTAATAAACATGTAAGGATTACATATGTATAAAATGAGTGTAATTGTCTTAATTGCCACGCAGCTGATAGCGTGTGGGGGCGGAGGCGGCGGCAGTGGAAGTACTCCAGAGCCAAGAAAGCTAACAGAAAGTGAGCGATGGGGATGCGTTGACCCTATTGCAGATGTATCAGAGCAGGACCAATATGGAATTGCAGTTAAAAATGAAGAGCTCTGGAATTATTCGGCAAAACTTACATCACCTGTGAAGCTTGTCGATGCTGTTAATGGTGAGCAATTAAGACAACGTGCAAGCACTGATAATGTTTTATCTCATAATACTTTTGACTTCCAGGGTTATACTTACTTTACAGCAAGTCAATATGGTATCGCTAGTGGCGGTGATCTTCTATATGTATTCAATGAAACAAGCGAAAAAGCTCACAGGGTTGCTACTATAAAAAACAGCAGCTTTAATTCAGATGAATACGAATCACAAATCACTATTCAAAGGTTTCCTATAATCTATAACAATGAACTTTATGCTGTTTCAGGTGGTGAGGAGCTTTATAAAATACAAGGCTGCAATGCTGAATTGATGGGCTCTTTCGAAGGCAATGGAAATGTCTCCGTATCACTTACAAATGATGGTTTTTATTTAGACAAAGGAATAGATGAAGATAGTCGCGTAAGTTTTTTCTCTGATGGTGTGTTGAAAAAAGTAGGCTTTAACACTGATCTGAACCAAACTGGTCTGGAAATTTCGGGAAACATGGTTGCATTATATGAATATCTCGGATCAGAAATTGAAGTGTATCGAATCAATAATACAGTGGCAGAGTTAATATCCAGATTCAGTGTTGAGGGAGAAATTATTCGGGTTTCGGATATTGGAGTTTCAGATGCTTTCTCTGTCGTGATTTTAGTTGATGTTGAAGGACTTGGTTATGATTACTACGGATATAATAGCTTAAGTGGCCAGTTTGAAAAATTAGATGCGAAGCCTGTTGGCTATAAAAATCCTTATAATGAGACAGCAAATAGTTTCTTTGATGGTATGGACTACTATAGTTCAGAAATTCATTCTGAAGGCGGACAGTACTATCATTATTCGGGGCAAGACTCCAATAAATTCTTTGAGATAAAAGAGAATGAACTAGTTGATTTGACTTCTACTGAGTTGGAGTCTGCTTTAAATACAGGGTATAAAACTTTAACAATTAATAAAAACTATCTTGTTATATTTGATACAATCTCAGAGAAGAAGGGGGATGATCATTTCAATACCCCGGTTCAGTTACTGATAAAAAAATATCATATTAATTCTAAGGAATTATCTGAAGCAATCGAAGTAAATCTGGATCTGCCAGGAGGAACAGATTCCCCTACATATAGCTACTCATCTTTTTTCCTTTCAGATAGTGAGATATATTTTACTATTAATACGAACTCTTGGAGAGAAAGCAAACCAGAAAACATAAATGCTTTTAAGATTAACTTGGATACTGGTATTTCCACCATTTGGAAAGAGGACTGAGATAGAGATTGAAATGTAGAGAGGGAGCTTTGGCTCCCTTTCTATTATTTCAAATTAACTCTGCTGTAACAGCAAAATATCGGTGATCTGACAGTTGTTAAGGTAACTGCTGAAGACTGGATTTAGGCACCGGGCTTTTTATTCTTGGGTTACTTCACTTACAGCGCTGTTCAGCACCAGGGCAGTGAATAAAAAGGCAGCCTGAATCAGGCTGCCTTTTAATACCGTTACGCAGGTCAATTAATAATTAATTATCCCTGCAACAGCGAAATATCGGCGATACCGATAAACAATCCCTGCAGCTGCTTGAGTAGTGCGAGGCGGTTGTTTTTCACGGATTCGTCGTCGGCCATTACCATCACGTTGTCGAAGAAGGCATCCACCGCTACGCGCAGACCGGCAAGTTCGGTCAGCGCGGCACTGTAATCGCCCTGTGCCATTAATGGTTCAACAGCCTGCTGTTTGGTAGCAACCTGTTCGGCCAATGTTTTTTCTTCGGCCTGTGCGAGCAGGGCAGAATCCACGTTGGCCTCCACTTTGTCGCCACCGTTTTTCGCCAGAATATTCGACACACGCTTGTTGGCAGCAGCCAGTGCTTCGGCAGCGTCCAGTTTATTGAACGCGTGAACGGCCTGTACGCGGCGGTTAATATCCAGCGCGTTGGTGATACCCAGCGCACGGACTGACTGGAATACGCCGGCCGGAATACCTTCGTCAGCATACCAGGCGCTGAAGCGATCCAGCAGGTATTCGGTCAGAGTGGCTTTGGTTTCGGTTTTCGGTGCGGTTGCCCAATCCGAGCCAATGGCCCAGTCGATCAGGTCGCTCAGATCGATATTGATTTCTTTTTCAACCAGCAGACGCAACACACCCAGCGAGGCACGACGCAGGGCGAACGGATCTTTGGAACCGGTCGGAATCTGGCCGATACCAAACAGACCCACCAGGCTGTCGAGACGATCAGCCAGCGCAATCAGCGTACCGGTTTGGCTGGCCGGCAGCGCGTCACCGGCGAAGGCCGGCATATATTGCTCAACCATGGCGGCGGCAACATCGGCGTGTTCGCCATCGTGCTCAGCGTAGTATTTACCGGCCAGACCCTGCAGGTCGGTGAATTCGTACACCATGCTGGAAACCAGATCGTTTTTGCACAGCTGCGCGGCACGCTCTACCAGAGCACTGTCGGCACCGGTTACTGCGGCGATACGGCTGGCCAGCTTACCGATACGGCGGGCTTTATCGGCGATGGAACCCAGGCCATTCACCCACACCACGTTTTCCAGTTTGGCGAAACGGCTTTCCAGTTTCTGCTTACGGTCGGTGTCCCAGAAGAAGGCCGCATCCGACAGACGCGGACGGATCACTTTTTCGTTACCGGAAATCACCTGCGCCGGATCTTTCGATTCGATATTGGCGATAGTGATGAAGTTGGGCATCAGCTTGCCGTCTTTCATCACGTGGAAGTATTTCTGGTGTTCTTTCATCGAGGACACCAGTGCCTCCGGCGGTACGCGCAGGAAGTCTTCGTCAAACGAACCGGCCAGTGCCACCGGCCATTCGTTCAGCGCGGTCACTTCGTCCAGCAGGTCGGCGTCGATAACTGCTTCGCCACCCAGCTCTTTGCCTTTGGCGGCAACCTGTTCGTTGATCAGCGCCGCGCGCTCAGCAAAGTCGGCCATCACATAAGCGGCACGCAGTTTGTCCTGATATTCCGCCGGATTAGCGATGGTGATTTCACCCGGCGCGTGGAAGCGGTGACCACGGGAGGTGTTGCCAGCCTTCAGGCCCAGCACTTCGCCGTTAACTACCTCAGAGCCAAACAGCATCACCAGCCATTGCACCGGACGCACGAATTCAACGCGCGAAGCGCCCCAGCGCATACGCTTGGGAATCGGCAGCTTGTCGAGGCTGTTCTGCACGATGGCCGGCAGCAGCTCAACGGTGTTTTTGCCCTTAATGGTGCGCTGAATCATCAGCTTGCCATTGTCACCGGTCTGCAGATCGGCTGCGGTTGCACCGGCACGGGCAGCAAAGCCTTCGGCGGCTTTGGTTGGCTTACCATCGGCGTCAAAGGCGATATTGGCTGGCGGGCCGTAGAGAATTTCTTCCTGGTCTGCCTGCTGGGCTTCGAGTGCTTCGATGCGCACCGCCAGACGGCGTGGTGCGGCGAAAGAGACAACGGCACCAAAATTCAGACCGGCGTCTTTCAGGCCTTGTTCGATGCCGGAGGTGAATGCGGCAGACAGGTTTTTCAGCGCCTTCGGTGGCAGCTCTTCGGTACCCAGTTCAACCAGAAAATCTTGCTTACTCATTACTTCTTCTCCTGGGCAGCGGCTTTTTCTTTATCGGCCAGATAGCGTGCGAGCACGTCGGCGCGGTTGGCTTCGTCCGCCAGCGGGAAGCCTTTTTCGGCGCGGCTGTTGAAGTACGCCTGAGCCACGGAACGGGCCAGGGTACGTACGCGCAGGATGTAACCCTGACGCTCGGTAACCGAGATGGCGCCGCGGGCATCCAGCAGGTTAAAGGTGTGGGAGGCTTTCAGTACCTGCTCGTAAGCGGGCAGCGGCAGACCGGCTTCGATCAGGCGCGCACAGGTTTTTTCGTATTGGTCGAAAGCAGTGAACAGGAAATCGACATCGGCGTGTTCAAAGTTGTAAGCCGACTGTTCCACTTCGTTCTGGTGGAATACGTCGCCATAGGTCACGGCTTTGCCGTCCGGGCCGTAGGTCCACACCAGGTCGTAAACGGAATCTACTTCCTGCAGGTACATGGCAATACGCTCCAGACCGTAGGTGATTTCACCGGTCACCGGGAAACACTCAAGGCCGCCGACCTGCTGGAAGTAGGTAAACTGAGTCACTTCCATACCGTTCAGCCACACTTCCCAGCCCAGACCCCAGGCGCCCAGGGTTGGCGATTCCCAGTTGTCTTCGACAAAGCGGATATCATGCACCAGGGTGTCGATGCCCATGGCTTTCAGGGATTCGAGGTATTTCTCCTGAATATCCACCGGGTTTGGCTTCATCACTACCTGAAACTGGTAGTAGTGCTGCAGGCGGTTAGGGTTTTCGCCGTAACGGCCGTCGGTCGGACGGCGGCTTGGCTGCACGTAAGCAGAGCTCCAGTTCTCCGGGCCGATGGCGCGCAGGAAGGTCGCGGTGTGAAAGGTACCGGCGCCCACTTCCATATCCAGAGGTTGGTTAATCACACAGCCCTGTTCGGACCAGTATTCCTGCAGGGCGGCAATCAGGCCCTGGAAGGATTTAACGTTGTGGCGAATCTGACTCACGGTGGAATTCCTGTGTTGGCA
>NZ_DDCJ01000049.1:9863-19925 GCF_002335285.1 Thalassolituus sp. UBA2009 | reverse complement strand
TCTTCGCCGGGCAGCCAGGCCTGGTAGCCTTCCAGCTCGGCGCCAAGCTTCACACCAAGCAACAGTTTCTTACCGCATCCTCGTCGTTCTGCTGTGCAGCCAGACGGGCGGCCTTACGTTCTTCGTCGGCCTGCTTTTCTTTTTCGTCGAAGCGGTCATAGGCGTCGACGATGCGCTGTACCAGCGGATGGCGAACCACGTCGGCGTTGGTAAAGCGGGTAATGCCAATGCCGGGAACGCCATCGAGCACTTCCAGACCGTGTTTCAGGCCTGAGTAGACGCCACGTGGCAGGTCGACCTGAGTAACGTCACCGGTGATCACCGCTTTGGAGCCAAAGCCAACACGGGTGAGGAACATCTTCATCTGTTCTTTGGTGGTGTTCTGCGATTCGTCGAGGATCACAAACGAGTGGCTGAGGGTACGGCCACGCATATAGGCCAGCGGTGCAATTTCAATCACATTGCGTTCCAGCAGGCGGGCAACCTGTTCAAAACCCAGCATTTCATAGAGCGCGTCGTACAGCGGGCGCAGATAAGGGTCGATTTTCTGTGCCAGATCGCCGGGCAGGAAGCCCAGTTTTTCGCCGGCTTCAACCGCAGGACGTACCAGCAGGATGCGCTTCACTTCGTCACGCTGCAGCGCTTCGACGGCGGCGGCAACGGCGAGGAAGGTTTTACCGGTACCGGCCGGGCCCACGCCGAAGTTGATATCAAATTCACGCACGCGCTGCAGGTAGTCAAGCTGGTGCGGACCGCGCGGCTTGATGATGGCCTGTGGCGTTTTAATGGTGCGGCTGTCGTAATCGGATTTGGCTTTGCGTCCGGCGGCCTGCTCGCTGCCGTCTTCCTGCAGTAACAGATGGATCAGATCCGGCGTGATCGGCGTGCCATTGGCGGTTTCGCGGTACAGGCGCTGAATCAGCAGGGCGGCACGCTGTGCCAGCTTCACCTTACCTTCGATGGTGAATTTATTACCGCGGTTATAGATTTCCAGCTCGAAGTGGTCGGCAATCTGCTCGATATGGCTGTCAAAATGGCCGCACAGATTGGCCAGACGCTGTGCATCATCCGGTTCCAGAGCAAAGCTGGTGCTGTGGCGGTTGGGGCTGGCGCTTTCAGTCTCGGCAGGCTGGACAGGCTCAATGGATTCTGGTTGCTCAGTATCTTTGCGGGTCAATGAGAACTCTCTCTGTGGGCTTTTGTTTATGTGGCCCGGCTCTGGCCTGGCCACATAAATCACGAATGAGGTTAGTAGGCTAACTCTGGATTAAGCAGGATGCCACGCAAACTGTTTGGGTACGCATCCTCGATGCTGACTTTAACGAATTTGCCGATCAGGCTGTGATCGTCGGCCTTGAAGTTCACCACCCGGTTGTTTTCGGTACGGCCCTGTAATTCGCCCGGGTCTTTACGTGATACGCCGGTAACCAGAATGGTTTCTTCACGGCCTACCATGCGGCGGCTGATCTGCTGTGCATGCTGCACGATGCGGGCCTGCAGAATCTGCAGACGCTGCTTTTTCAGCTCTTCCGGCGTGTCATCTTCCAGATTGGCGGCCGGTGTTCCCGGACGCGCACTGTAAATGAAGCTGAAGGAGGTGTCGAAGCCGATACGGTTGATCAGGTTCATGGTGTCTTCGAAATCTTCGGCGGTTTCACCCGGGAAGCCGACGATAAAGTCTGAAGAAATCGAAATGTCTGGGCGCAGTGCTTTGATACGTTCGATTTTATCGATGTACATATCGATTTCATGGCCACGTTTCATGGCCGCCAGAATGCGGTTGGAGCCGCTCTGTACCGGCAGATGCAGGTGGCTGACCAGTTCCGGCACTTCGGCGTACACGTTGATCAGGCTGTCACTGAATTCCAGCGGGTGTGAGGTGGTGAAACGGATACGGTCGATGCCGTCGATATCGGCCACCAGAGTAATCAGCTCTGCCAGATCGGCCACTTCGCCATCGCTGGTGTCACCGCGGTAGGCGTTAACGTTCTGACCCAGCAGGTTAACTTCACGTACACCCTGATCGGCCAGCGCCTGAACTTCTTTCAGTACATCGGCCAGCGGACGGCTGACTTCTTCGCCGCGGGTGTATGGTACGACACAGAAAGTACAGTATTTGGAACAGCCTTCCATGATGGAGACAAAGGCAGAACAGCCTTCTACTTTCGGGGTCGGCAGATGATCGAATTTTTCGATTTCAGGGAAGGTAACGTCCACCACCTGAATGGCATTGCTGGCCTTGTTCACCATATCCGGCAGACGGTGCAGGGTTTGCGGACCGAACACCATATCCACAAACGGAGCGCGCTTGATGATGGCATCGCCTTCCTGTGAGGCGACGCAACCGCCGACGCCGATTTTCAGATCCGGATTCTTGGTTTTCAGGCCTTTCCAGCGGCCCAGTTCATGGAACACTTTTTCCTGGGCTTTTTCGCGGATCGAGCAGGTATTGAGCAGAATAACGTCCGCTTCTTCCGGGTTATCGGTCAGCTCCATCTTATGACTTTCGCCCAGCATGTCGGCCATACGTGATGAATCGTACTCATTCATCTGGCAACCGTGGGTCTTGATGTACAGCTTTTTCACCTGGTCAGTCATGAGGGAGTTTCCGGCCTCGTCAGCGGTTTATACAAAAGGGGCAACATTATACTGTCCCTGCTCAGTTAGTCACCAGTATCCGTCGGCTGTCTGCATCCTGTCTTGCCCGCCCGTGTTACAATTGCTCTCTTTTTCTTTGTCCGGTGCTTTAACCGGCATTTCAGGTCGACAAGCAGGCACCATGAGCAGTAAAGACAAGCAGGAACCGACTTACCGTATTGTGTATCAGCAGCAGGGCGATGTGGTCGAGATATACGCCCGCTACATCTATCAGAGCGATCTGCATGGTTTTATTGAGGTGGAGCAGCTGCTCTTTGGCGAGCGTTCTTCTCTGGTGGTTGATCCGGATGCCGAGAAACTGAAAGCCACCTTTGCCGATGTAAAGCGTACCTTTATTCCGATGCACAGCATCGTGCGCATTGATGAGGTGGAAAAAGAAGGCAGCCCGAAAATCAGTAAGGGCGAAGGTTCGAATATTTCGCACTTTCCGACCCGTTTTCTGCCACCGCGTGACGAAGACGAGTAAAATCTGAGCGGCGAAAGAGCACAAAAAAGCCCGGATTACCGGGCTTTTTTGTGGCTCAGCGGCCAGGATTAACGGAGTCGGGATTAACGGTTACGCATCAGGGCTTCAATCGACGCCGCATATTCGCCAGCCTGTTCGTCCAGTGGCTGGTGACGGATGTCTTCATGTTTAAGTGCGACGCTGATGCGGTACAGCCAGCGTTCCATGCGCAGGGCGATGGCTTCGGCGTCATCTTTGCTGGCATCCAGGATTTCGTTACTCAGGTTGGTGATCACTTCGGCATGCTGAGCTGCCTTTGTGGCGGCTACGGTCGCCTTGGCGATGGCACCCTTGGCACGCGGTGTTTTGCTGATTAGCGCCTGAGCCTGCAGCAGGGATTTCTGCGCGGTATCCCAGCTGATCGGAGCAACAGAAGCGCCACCTTTGTTTTTGATACGTTCGAGATGATCTTTAACCGGCTGCAACTGGATGTACTCGATGGTGGCAACCTCAACGCGGTGCATCTCCGCTAACAGCAGTTTCTGTCCGGCATCGACTTTGATGGTCTGGTGGTCTTCCATCAGATCAATCAGTTTTACCAGTTCTTCTTCAATGGCCAGATAGTCGGCCGGGAAGTACTGATCGGCCTTGATGTCTTTCAGCACCTGACGGTGATCCAGGGTTGGCTTCAGCTGTTTGAGAATGTCTTTTTTTACATTCAGGCCGGCCTCAACGGTTTTCAGCGAGGTCATGGCAACGGTTTTTACAACGCCATCGGGCTCGCCGCTGGTCAGCATTTCCTGTGCTTCCAGTAGTTGTTTCTGTGCCAGCTCAAGGTGGCGTGGGGCGTAAAAACGCAGGTTTTCGCTTTTGCCCAACTCAATTTTGGATTGTGCGTGCTGGATGGTGCGGGAGGCCGATTCGTCCGCCATCGCAGCGTCACGTTTGGCATCGAGGCTGATGGCATCAAAGTTAGCGATTGGTGTGGCGCAGCCGGACAGCAGTAACAAACCGCAGCCGGTGATCAGGGTGCGGGTAAAGAGTGAGTGCATGGTAATTCCCCGGAGTTCTGTCAGTGTTTGTTATTAGACCCTGATGTTAACACCATTTTTCACGCTGACTGAACGTTTACGGCGCAATCGGTGCCAAAGGGTAAATACAGAATTTGTCATCACTGCCCGGCGTTATTGTGCGGCTGCGTCTTGTCACTGTCATGCAGCCCTGCTATATAACGGATATAGCCAAGCATAAGGGAGGTTCGTCAGACTCATTGCCACGCAGGCTCCATTTAATCATGGTGAATACGGAGTGATCCCTATGAATGCAGAGATGCAACCCTTGTTTTGGCGTATCAGTGATCAGGACCAGAGCGGTTTCGAAGCCGTAAGCCTGTTAATGCCTGCCGGTACCGCCGGTGAAGATCCGGCAGAATTTCCCACCGAAGTCAGTTTCCGTTCCAACCGCAGCAGTCATCATCCTGTCGACCTTCGCTGGTCAGAAGAAGACTCCGATCTGTTTATGAGTTTGCTTGATCGCCTTATGGAGCCAGAAGAGGAGGGCGACATCGAGGTGGATATCAGCGATGGTGTGATTCAGGGCATTGTGCAGCTGGTGGCGCTGGCGCGCTTCAAAACGCCGTGGCCGACTGACGAACTGGTAGGGGACGACATTATTACCGAGCGTGAAGAACTGGAGGTGGGTGATCTGGTGGCGCTCAATACCAAATATGGTTTTGCCCTGGCGATTATCGTCGGACTGGATTCGATCGATGCGACCTGTGTGCTGCTGGACGCGCTGATGGATAACGACCAGCTGCTGATTCCGGATCACAGCCTGCTGATGGTAAACCGTCTGTGTGTGTTACCGGCGTCATTTGCGGAGGCCGATCTGGGCGAGGATGCCATCATTCATTAACTGATGGCTCGCCCGGATGACGGTGGATCAGGCGCTCTGTCGTGCCGTGGCGCGGTTGCGCTTCTGGGTCAGAGTCAGCTGAGTCAGCATGGAATAAAAATCACTGCCGCTGTTACGTACTGCTGGAGTCATCGCGGCACTGGCTGGCATCGTGGTGGTTGATTCTGACGCCTGAGGTAAGCTGTTCGACATGGTATGTCTCCTTAGTTAGATTTGAATCAACGAGAGTGAACGTTCATTCAGGGTCTGGCGTTTAAAAAAAGGCCTTGTGGGCCTGTTTTGTTCATCCGGCTGTTACGCTTTGATGGCGTCCCAGCACAGATTCAGCAAATCTTCGGCTTGCACCGCCTGTGGAAACATCTGCGGTGATAGCTGTTGTTTCTTGGCCATCATGGTCAGACTGCCGAAAGTCATGGTGGTGATGATTTCATCCGGCAGGTCTTTGATCAGCATCTGGCTTTTGCCCTCGGCCAGCAGCCGGGTCAGCGCTTTATTCATCGGCTCCAGTGCTTTTTCCCGTTGCAGCTCACTGATGGCTGGCGAGGCTGACAATTGTTCCATCAGTGCACGGTCTCTGGGATGCTCACGCATGTAACGGTAAAAATTTCCCCAGAAGCTGTAAAATCTTTTCTTGATACAGGCACTTTCGTCATAGCCGGCCATACAGTGGCTCGCCATTACTTCGGTCAGATGCAGAAACAACTGCTGCACTAATTCTTCTTTGGTCTCGAAATAACGGTAGATGGTACCAGCACCGCAACATGCATGCTTTGCGACCATCGCCATAGGGCAGGAGTGTAATCCCTGCTCTGCAATCAGATCGGCGGTGGCTTCCAGAATTTGCTGGCGTTTATCCATGTTCTTTCGTGTTTCGGACTGAACGTTCATTCTGTTCCTCTTCCGGCGCGCAGACAAGTCAGATTTGTCCCACTGATGCACCAGTCTGTTGTTCTCATAATCAGGATGTTGTAACCGCGTCACTCTGCTCTGCCGGAATGCGGCACAGCGCAAGATTGGCCAGCAGTGCCGTGCACAGCATGACCGCCATCATCGGCAGTGGTGTGCCGTTATGCAGGTGGCCCCAGATGAGGCCAAACAAAGCGCCACTGCAGAAAACACTGACGCCGGTCAGAGCAGTGGCTGTTGCACTGATATCACGGAAATAATGCAGGATGGTTGCCGTGGCATTGGCTGAAATCAGGCCGAGTGAGCCAATAAACAGCATCATTAAAGGCAAGGTCAGGGACAATGAGGCCTGCTGGGGATATGCGCTAAACAGCAGAACCAGCAGCAGCGCACTACTCAGTTGCAGACTAAGTCCGGCCCTGAGTATCTGCTGGCTGTCGAAACGGCGCAGCAGCAGTATATTCAGGCGGTTCATTGCCATCATGGTCAGAACGTTAGCGCCAAACAGCCAGGGGAAGTGCTCGGCATCTTGCTCAAAGTAATCCAGATACAGGTAAGGCGAGGCGGTAATAAAGACAAACATGCCAGTGGATGCCAGTGCCTGAGCCAGAATAAAGCGGCGAGCACGGACATGTCTGATGACCCGCAGGTAGTCACGCACCGGCAGACGTTGCTGACGTTTGTGTGGCGGGTGACTTTCTTCCAGCTGCCAGACGAGAATGATCAGCACCAGCACCGCATAGATGGTCAGTGTCTGAAAAATGGTGCGCCAGCCGGCAAAGGATAAGGTCAGGGCGCCGAGCATCGGCGCGACCAGCGGTGCCAGCATCATAATCATGGACACCAGTGATAAGGTTTTGGCGACATCCGCTCCCTGAAAACGGTCACGGACAATGGCGCTGGAATTAACCGTTGCCAGCCCACCGCCGATGGCCTGCAGGAAGCGCAGTGCCAGCAGTGCCTCAAGCGAAGTGGTCAGCATCAGTGCAGCGCTGCTGAGGGCAAACAGAACCAGGCCGGTGATGATCAGGGGACGGCGGCCGTAGCGGTCAGACAGAGGTCCGCCACCGAGCTGACCAAGTGCAAAGCCCAGCAGGTAACTGCTGACGGATAACTCCACCAGGTGGATGCTGGTTTGCAGATCGCCGGCCATTGCCTCCATCGCCGGAAGATACATATCAATGGCCAAAGGCGAAAGTGCTGTCAGCAAGGCCAACAGCAGAGGAAGTGGCAGTGTAAGTGCGGGCATAGTGTTACCGATAGAGGCTGCCGGGCGCTGCTCGGCGAAGATAATGTCAGACATGGTCTGCAGAATGAGTATTTTAGCCCTAATGCCTTGCCACAGTGAGAGGCGGGGTGGAACGGATTGTTCAGGTTATCTGTCGGCGGACATAACAAGGGCCTTCCGTGGAAGGCCCTTATATGGCTTTACTGCAGAGTGTTGCGATTATTCAATCAGGCGCCCGATCAGGAAACCGTGTGCACCACGATCGCTTTCTGTGGTGTTAAGCAGGCGTAGTAGTACCAGCTTGCCATTGGCACTGACATAACCGTCCAGTGTTGTTTCGCTGTCGTACAGTTTTATGGCAGAGGCCGAGCCGAACTCAGCCGCCAGCGGGTCATCACTGGAGCTATAGTCTTCGCTGCTGCGGACAACGGTGAAGTTGGTATTACGTAGTCTGACCTCTTGGTTATTGACCGTAACCACCGGCGCTGCCGGAGTGCTGCCAAAGCTCAGGGTACCGCGGATCAGATTGGCGGAAGAGCCACGGTCATTGGCATCAACAGCGTATTCAACGCCGCGCAGTTCATAGGTTTTACCGGTGAAGTCAGCCGCTATGAGGGTAGAGTTATCGATGGCCAGACCAATATAGCGCTCATTGACCAGGGTTTTTACCGGTGTGCTGTTATAGCTTCCTTTGGATGTTGTCCCCATTAATGTCGACATAAATAACGCTCCATTGGGAGTCGCTATCCCTTCCATAATGGCATTACCACCGTCAGGCAACAGGGCTGCTGCAAGGCTGCTTGGAATACGGAATTGTCCGCTCTTGCTGCCGTCGATAGCAAAAATTGCCTGGCGTTCACTGGCAGGAGTCTGTGGATCATTACTGGGAGATTCTTCGCCTGAGAGAACGGAAAAGCTGCCAAGACTCTCAGAGTAGACGCCGCCAGACAGTTCTATGTCATGGCTGTAACGACTGCCAACCCGGCCGGACCCACTGAGGCCGGGGTCAGACTCGATGGTGGCGGTGATGACGGACGGCGTACCACTGTCTTTCGTGATGTTCCAGCGCTGCAGCTCTGAGACCAGCGCATGTGCAAAGGTTTCATCCGTCGCCTGAGACAGGACAATCACCCCATAATCGTTCTGGAAACTGTCCTGGCTGAAATTGCCGCTGTTCTTAACAAGCAGCAGGTTTTCGACATCAAAGTCACGGTACCTTAGCTGGCTGGTATCAGCACTGCCGTCAGCCTTGGCAGCAAAGCCTTCGCTGTGGTTCATATTCAGCGCCAGGTAGCTGCCGGTATCGACGGGCATAAAGGTCAGGATGTTGGAGTAATCGTAACGGACAACTTCATTACCCTGACCATCCGTATCCTGTTCAACCGAGGTTGGATCGTTGATAGTAATCACGCCCTGAGCATCGACCTTGCCGTCCAGGGTAAAGTTTTCACTATCGACTTGTGGTACCAGTTGTCCGTCCGTAACAGACTGGGCTGCACTGCCGGGGCCGTTAAAGAAACTGCCGTAGGGATAACGGTTTTCCAGCCGCCAGCTTTCGGCCGAACCTTTGATGCTTAAGCTGAAGACGGATGGATCACTGGCCGACGCCGTTACACTCAGTCCGGAAACCAGATTCAGATCAAAATCAAACTCCGTCTGCTGATTACTGAAAGCGCTGCTGCTGAACATCTGGTTAGGAATATAAATCCGGTAATTACCGGCCAGAGCGGCGGCGGCCCCGGCGGCGGCCCGGATTCTTACTGTAACCCTGTCTATGTCATCGTAGCCTGCAGCATCCTTGGCGCGCAGAGCAAAAACCAGATCGCCGCTGGCTTGTGGGGCAGTGAAACTGGTGGTTAAGGCCGTGGGAGTATTCAGGCTGACGGGAGTGCCGGATACCTGAGTCCATTGGTAGGTGAGATTCGTGCCACTGATCAGGTTGCCGGTCAGTGTTACGCCGGCCTGATTCGGTGTGGCGCTCAGGTCTGCGCCGGCATCAATTTCCGGCGGATTAATATTACTGACACCGCTGTTGCTATCGGCACTGTCTTTCTCGTTGCTGAGGCCGGTGGTGATGGTTCCCGGAACATTACCGTTAGCCGCAGCAACGGCATTGGCAGCGGCGAGAATAGCGGCAATATTCAGTTCACCGGTATCGGTGCCATTCCAGTAGAGCTGACCACCATTGGCGGTAAAATTCTGGGCAAAAGTGCTGAGCACCTGCTGGATGCTTTCACCACGCTGCCCGGCCAGCTCGGCGAGGGCGGCGGTTATCAGACCATAGGCGATGCCGGATGGATCATCGCTGTTCTGTGCTGAGGTCGGATCCAGAGGGGAGGTCAGCAGAAGATCCACGGCGCCGACTTTATCTGCACTCAGTCCGAACAGTTGCCGTACCCGGTTATTCAGGCGGCGTATCAGATCCGCGTTAACACCACTCTGAGCGGCACTGTATTGGGCAGCGATGTGTGTCAGTGACGTGATATTGGCGGTATAGCTGTTGTCTTCCAGGGATGAAGTGCTGATCGAGGGCAGCAGGGCGGACATTTCAAAGTCGGTAGCCAGATCGAAGGATTCACCGAAGTCGATGGCTGCGGAGCCGGGATTATTCGTATTGCGGTCGTCAGGAATAACAGGGTAATCACCACAACCGGAGCTGGCATCGCAGATCATTTCAGCGCCTTCCTGCCAGCTTATTTTTACCAGAGCAGGGCCGTTATAAGCCTCTTCTGAGGTTGCTGTCAGATTGTAGCGACCTTCCAAATCGGTTGTGCCGGTTGCGAATGCTGTCTCTTCAATATTTCCATTGATCAGACGGAAGAGTTCCGCCTTGGCACCTATGACGGTTCCTTTGACGGCGAGGCCTGTCAGGCTGACACGTTCAACAGTCACTGCTTCGCCGGCCTGGCCA
>NZ_DDCJ01000049.1:0-9608 GCF_002335285.1 Thalassolituus sp. UBA2009 | reverse complement strand
CAGGCGGCGAGTGATGCTGCTAACAACAGAGAGATAGACGATGCGAGGGGGTGCAATTTCATGCAGGGCTCCGGGTCGACTTAAGTTTCAGTTGAAAGAGTATAGTGAGAGATTTGGGTAAAGTGCGACAGTCATCCATCGGATTGCCCAGATGGTTGATTCAGGTTGGCCTATATTGCTGCAGATAATAAAAAAGCGCCCTGAGGCGCTTTTATTCTTTGCGGTATGTGTACCGGAGTTTTTCCTGTCAGGCTTCACACATTAAAGCGGAAGTGCACTACATCGCCGTCTTTAACGATGTACTCTTTGCCTTCTAAGCGCCATTTACCGGCTTCTTTGGCACCGGCTTCACCTTTGTACTGGATAAAGTCGTTATAACCAATCACTTCGGCACGGATAAAACCACGTTCAAAGTCGGTGTGAATCGCGGCGGCTGCGCGTGGTGCGGTATCACCGATTTTGATGGTCCAGGCGCGTACTTCTTTCACACCGGCGGTGAAGTAAGTCTGCAGACCCAGCAACTCGTAACCGGAACGGATTACACGATCCAGACCCGGTTCTTCCATGCCCATTTCCTGCAGGAATTCGAGTTTGTCTTCATCGTCCAGCTCGGAAATTTCGGCTTCGATCTTGTTGCAGACCACAACAACGGAGGCACCTTCTGACTCGGCAATACCACGGACCACATCGAGGTGCGGGTTGTTTTCAAAGCCGTCTTCCGCCACGTTAGCGATGTACATGGTTGGCTTGATGGTCAGCAGGTGGAAGGTGCGCGCCAGCTTGCGCTCGTCGTCGTTCAGTTCCAGCATACGGGCGGTTTTGCCCTGTTCGAAATGCGGGATCAGACGCTCCAGCAGTGCTTTCTGCGCGATGGCATCTTTATCGCCACCTTTGGCAACGCGGGTAATGCGCTGCAGCTGCTTTTCACAGGATTCCAGATCGGCCAGTACCAGTTCGGTATTGATGATGTCGATGTCGTCGGCCGGGCTGACGCGGTTGGCAACGTGGATCACGTTGTCGTCTTCGAAGCAGCGCACAACGTGAGCGATGGCGTCGGTTTCGCGGATATTGGCGAGGAACTGGTTGCCCAGGCCTTCACCTTTGGACGCGCCGGCAACCAGACCAGCAATGTCCACAAACTCCATCGAGGTTGGCACAACACGCTCAGGTTTTACGATGGTCGCCAGCTCATCCAGGCGCTTGTCAGGCATGGCAACCACACCGGAGTTGGGTTCAATGGTACAGAACGGAAAGTTCTCGGCGGCAATACCGGATTTGGTCAGTGCATTGAACAGTGTGGATTTGCCGACGTTGGGTAAGCCAACGATACCGCATTTAAAGCCCATAAAAGTATCCTGTGATCCGTACTGCTGCCGTAACAGCGTTAAAATTTGGCGGGTATTTTACCCTTTAAATGAATGAAGTCGATTCATGGCTTTGGCCAGGTCGCCGCCCAGTGCATCGGGCAGAACGCGTAAGGCTTCATCGATCACCGCATCAATGGCCTGTTGGTCGCTCTTGCTGGCGCGGCCCAGTACATGGCCGGTGACCTGGGATTTGTCACCAGGATGACCAATACCGATACGCAGGCGGTGAAAATTCTGATTGTTGCCAAGCTTGCTGATGATATCGCGCAGGCCATTCTGGCCACCGTGACCGCCGCCAAATTTAAATTTGGCTGTGCCGGGAGGTAAGTCCAGCTCGTCATGAACCACCAGAATCTGTTCCGGTTTCAGCTTATAAAAGTTGGCCAGCGCCTGTACGGCCTGTCCGCTGAGGTTCATAAAAGTCGTGGGAATCAGCAACCAGCAATCCTGCCCGCCGAGGCGGCCTTTGCCGGCACGACCGGAGAATTTTTTGTCCGGGCTGAGACTGATGCGTTCGTTCTGCGCCAGGCGTTCAACCAGCCAGGCGCCCGCATTGTGGCGGGTATGCTCGTATTCGGCGCCGGGGTTGCCCAGGCCTACGATCAATTGAATAGGGTCAGACATGATGTCGATATCCGATGATAAAGAATCACCAATAAAAAAGCGGGGACCAGCCCCGCTTTTTTGCTACAGCAACCGGAATTACTCGGCAGCTGCTTCTTCTTCGCTGTCGCCGCCTTTAGGAGCGATAACAGTAACAACAGAAGTGTCGTGCTCTGGGCCGTGAGACAGAGCCAGAGACTCAACGCCTTTTGGCAGTTTCAGATCAGACAGGTGGATCACGGAGCCAGCTTCAACGTTGGCCAGATCTACTTCGATGAACTCAGGCAGGTCGCCAGCGTTACAGATGATGTCCAGGCTGGTCAGCTGGTGAGCGATTTTGCCACCACCGGTTTTCACGCCTACACAGCTTTCTTCATTGATGAAGTGCAGAGGTACGTGAGCTTTGATCTTGGTGGTTTTGCTTACACGCAGGAAGTCAGCGTGCCAGATCAGAGCTTTGGATGGGTGACGCTGCAGATCTTTCAGAACAACCTGCTCGGCTTTTTCACCGATAGTCAGGGTGATCACGCTGCTGTAGAACGCTTCGTTTTCCAGTACTTTGTTCAGCTCGTTAGCTTTCAGAACGATGGCTTGTGGCTTGCGATCGTTACCACCGGCTTTACCACCGTAAACGATGGCTGGTACGGCGTTTTCGCGACGCAGGCGGCGGCTCGCACCTTTCCCCGCATCTTCGCGAAGTTCAGCTGACAGATTAAATTCTGACATGGGTATTTCCTCATGGTTTTGACATAAAAAGCCGTTTGAGCTTGCGACCAGCTCAAACGGCCCGAAAAATTGTTTTGTATGCTGTTATGGCTTAACGAAACATCGCACTGATGGATTCTTCGTTATTTACCCGGCGTACAGCTTCAGCCAGCAGACCAGCAATGGTCAGTTGGCGGATGCGGCCAATGGATTTAGCAGCTTCAGACAGCGGGATGGTGTCGGTAACAACCAGCTCATCCAGTTCAGCACTGGCCAGACGCTCAACAGCGGGGCCGGATAGTACAGGATGTGTACAGTAGGCGACAACTTTTTTCGCACCAAACTCTTTCAGAGCTTTGGCTGCGTGGCACAGAGTACCGGCGGTATCGACCATGTCGTCGACCAGTACACAGGTACGGCCGGAAACATCACCGATAATATGCATAACTTCAGAAACGTTGGCTTTTGGACGACGTTTGTCGATGATCGCCAGATCAACGTTCAGCTGCTTAGCGATTGCGCGGGCACGAACAACACCGCCGATGTCCGGAGACACAACGATCAGGTCTTCGTAAGCCTGACGCTCAAGGTCATCAATCAGTACCGGAGAGCCGTAGACGTTATCAACAGGAACATCGAAGAAGCCCTGGATCTGGTCAGCGTGCAGGTCAACGGTCAGAACGCGGTCGATGCCTGCAGTCGACATCATGTCGGCAACTGCGCGGGCACTGATTGGCACACGGGCAGAACGCGGACGACGATCCTGGCGGGCATAACCGAAGTAGGGAACAACCGCAGTGATACGGCTGGCTGAGGCGCGGCGCAGACCATCGGCCATCAGCAGGATTTCCATCAGGTTATCGTTAGTCGGTGCACAGGTAGGCTGGATGATAAACACATCCTTACCACGCACGTTCTCATTGATTTCGATGGTTATTTCACCATCACTGAACTTGCCAACAGTGGCTTCGCCAAGGGGAATATCGAGACGCTCAACAACGAGCTTAGCGAGCTCCGGGTTAGCGTTACCGGTAAAAACCATCAACTTAGACACAGTTGTCCCCTTTGATGTAATTGTTCAATGATGGAAGGAAAGAGAATTGGCTGAGGTGGTAGGACTCGAACCTACGAATGACGGGATCAAAACCCGTTGCCTTACCACTTGGCGACACCCCAGCAACTTTTAAGACGGTCCGAATAATACCTTATGTGCAGGTGATTGGTTAACACCCTTAGCCACAAAGACCTTATATTCAGCCGGTAACTGCGCAGAAACACTGATGGCTTCTGTTTCAGAGCCGAAGCTTGAGAATATACAAGCTCCAGTGCCCGTCATCTTAGCAAAGGAAAATTTATTTAGCAAATTCAATGTGTTACCAACTTCTGGATACAACATTGAGACTATTGCCTGGCAGTCATTTCTGCCCCCTTGCCTCAGCGCGGTGCGAATATTAATGGGGTCCGTATCCCTTGTCAAACCCTTATGTGAAAAAATTTTTCCTGTATTAACATGGACTTGCGGGCACACCACCAGATACCAGGGTTCGTCCAGCTCCGGTACCGGGGTCAGTATCTCTCCCACGCCTTCGGCAAAGGCCGCTTCACCCCGCACAAACACTGGAACGTCGGCTCCGAGCGTGAGTCCGAGTGACGCCAGTTCGTCGAAAGACAGTTGCAGATTCCATAGCTGATTCAATGCCAGCAGGGTTGTGGCTGCATCAGAACTCCCACCGCCAAGACCGCCCCCCATGGGCAGTTTTTTATCGAGCCGGATATCGGCACCCAGTGTTTTTCCGGATGTTTTTTCAGATTTTTTTTGCAGCAGGCGCGCGGCGCGGATGATCAGATTGTCTTCGAAGTCGACACCTTCAATGGCCGGGCTCAGTGTCAGGTCGCCATCGTTGCGTAATTTAAAGTGCAGCTCATCACCATGGTCAACGAACTGAAACAGGGTCTGCAGGTTATGGTAGCCGTCATCCCGGCGTCCGGTGATGTGCAGCATCAGGTTCAGTTTGGCCGGCGCTGGTACGCTCAGCCAGCCAGTGTTTTCAGGCAGTTCAGCCATTAACAGTCCACTCTTTGATCGAAAATACAAAACGGAAATCGTGGCCGGATATTTTAATCAGGCCGGGCAGCCAGTAATCGCCATGCTGCTGGTAGCGGGAGAAACGGATATCCCAGCCATGCTGTTGCAGATGCGTAAGCAGGCCATGCTCATCGTACTTGCCGGTTGCCGCTGCATTGGGGCTGGCCTGGCCTTTTACCCAGTAGCGGATGTCGGTAACCGGAAAATTCCAGCCCATATGAGCCAGCATCAGTTGCTCGGGAGTGCGCGCGCGCTGTGGTTTGTCCCAACCGGGTAAGGTCAGCTCAGCCTGGCGGGAATTACCCTGCAGACGGGAAGCGCCGGAACCGAAGGGGCCGGAAATAAACAGGTCATAGCTTTGTTTATCCTGTTCCCAGGTCAGGTAGCCGGTAACGCTGTCATCGGGTGAGGTCACCGATAATTTACCGCGCACCTGCCACTGTTGCAGGTGATTGAGGCTGCTTTGCAGGTTCTGTTTGCCGCCCTCTGGCTTCGGCAGCAGGCTGCTGCAGCCGCTGAGCAGCGTCAGCAGGAGCAGTGTTGTAAGAGTGGTTCTGATGGTCATGGCAGGTCTGATCAATTCTGGCTCAGGCTTTCCGGATCAATATCCAGGCGTTGCAGGGTACGCAGAATAATCTCGCTGTCAGGGGTTTGTTCCAGCCCCTGCAGCCATATGTCGCGCGCTTCATTCTGATCACCGCTGAGCCATAACAGTTCACCGTAGTGGGCGGCAATTTCATGATCTTTCATCATGTCGAAAGCTTTTTTCAGCAGTGGACGGGCGCGTTCGATATTGCCCATGCGGAAGTAGATCCAGCCCAGACTGTCGATAACCGCCGGATTTTCCGGTGTCAGTTCCAGTGCACGCTCAATTAACGGCAAAGCTTCAGCCCAGCGGTCGGTACGGTCGGCTAGGGTGTAGCCCAGTGCATTCAGGGCTTCGGCATGGTCTGGTCTGAGGCGGATAACCGTGCGCAGATCCTGCTCCAGTTTATTCAGATCCCCCAGACGTTCAGCCAGCATAGCGCGGGTATAAAGAAGATTGATGTCTTCCGGTGCAACGCTCAGTGCCTGGCTGATGAGTACCATGGCGTCTTCCGGCTGACCGGCAGCGGATAACAGGTCGACCTCTATCCGTACCAGTTCGCTTGAGTGTTGTGGAAAATCACCGCGCAGGTCATTCAGATAGCTGCGGGCAGCATCAATCCCCTGGGTATCATTCAGCAGATAAGAAGCTTTCAGGTGCGCTGCAAGAAATTCACGGCCACTGCTGACCTGAGCGTACTGCTCAATGGCGGTGTCGTAGTCTTCTTCTTCCTGAGCAATTTTGCCCAGATAAAAGTGGGCTTCGTCTGTATGCGACTGGTTGGCCAGCAGTTGATACAGATGCTCCCGCGCCTGTTCCCGCTGGCCCAGTTCTTCTTCCAGCAGGGCCAGTGACAGCAAAATGGCAGAATCTTCGGGGAAATTTTTGTGCAGCTTGGCAAAAGCATCGCGGGCACTGTCCATTTTACGCTGCTCGAGCAGGATGCGGGCATGCAGAACCTGGATACCTTTATGCTCCGGGTAGTCTTCGTGAATATCTTCAAGCCAGTCGATAGCGTCGTCAGAGCGTTGCAGCAGCACCAGTATGCGTGCTTTCTGCAGGGCGGCACTCAGATACGCCGGATTACGTTTCAGCGCTTCATCTATATGCAGCAATGCTTCCGGATAGAGGCGCAGGTGTTGCTCCATTATGCCGCGTGCGTACCAGACGGAAGCATTCTCCGGGTATTTGTTGGAAAGAAGCTGAAACTTCGCCAGCAGAGCCTGTTGCTGTTCCTCCGGTAGCTGTCCGGCATTCGCAGCCAGATAGTCAAACTGACTGATGCCGGCAAGATCCTGCAATATCTCCAGATGTTCCAGTGCCTGGCTGAACTGGCCCTGTTCCATCAATAGCTGGGCTGCCGCCTGGTGAGCAGCGGGGTTTTCGGGCTCTTCTTCCAGCCAGATGGCAACGGCTTCAATGGCGTGGGTGTCGCTGCCAACATACTGGGCGATACGGGCAGCACGTTCGGCAATGGCCGGATCACGGGTGGTACGGGCCTGATCCATATAGTTGTAGAGCGAAATATCAAAGCGCTGGCGCTGGCCGGCCATTTCTGCAACCAGCAGGGAATACAGTGTGGCTGCAGGAATCGGGCGGTAGACCGGTTCAGCTGAGGTGCCGGTAGGCGGGGTGGTTTTATAGTGAATACTTTGTGGCTGGGTGTTATCAGCCGGAACGCTTTGTTGCTGATCCGCTGCCGGTGAGGTGCCGAAACTGGCGCAGCCCGGAAGGACGATCAGCGCCGAAAACAGCGGCGCCAGCCAAAGACCTGTACGTAAGAAAACAGGCAGCGGCGGGCGCTCAGAAGAGGTACGGCGGGACTCACGGATGTAAAAAAACATATAAAGAGAAGACCTGATGATTCGGATGCCAGTATGAGATAGCGCATGCTATTTAGGGTCAGATAGCGATTTAAGTCAAAGATTTCAGCGGCAAAGCCGCGGCCAGATGTTTATAATCCCCGCTTTTGCATAGCCGCCACCTGCTGTGACGTGCAAAGCGACTGCTTAGTTGCAGTACGCTTGGCGTTTTTTGGGCAGGTCAGGCACTCCGCCGCTGATGATTGTCAGCGGAGCAGTTTGAAAGCGGGAGCAGCGTCAGTCGACATGGGTATTTGGGCACTGGGGATTAACCATAAAACAGCACCGGTTGCTGTGCGTGAGCGTGTTGCCTTCGATCCGGCGTCTATGCCGGCGGTGTTGGGCGAAGTGCAGGCTCTGGACCCTGTGTCTGAAGTGGTGATCCTGTCGACCTGTAACCGTACCGAAATTTACTGCTCGGCTGATGAATTGCGCGAAGAGGTGATCGTCGACTGGCTGGTCCGTCATCATCATATTGACCGCCGCGATCTTGATTCGGCCCTCTATTGCCTGACCAGCGAGCAGGCGGTGCAGCACACCATGCGTGTTGCCAGCGGTCTGGATTCGCTGGTGCTGGGCGAGCCGCAGATTTTAGGCCAGATGAAATCGGCCTTTGCCGTGGCGCAGGAAGCCGGCACCGTCGGTTCTGAGTTAGGGCGCCTGTTCCGCCAGACCTTTTCCATTGCCAAGCGCGTACGTACCGATACTGCCATCGGTGAAAACCCGGTGTCGGTCGCCTTTGCTGCGGTGCGTATGGCACAGCATATCTTTGCCGATATGGCCAACAGCCGCGCGCTGCTGATTGGTGCCGGCGAAACCATCGAACTGGTGGCCCGTCATCTGTATCAGGCCGGCGTGCGCGATATTATTGTCGCCAACCGTACCCTGGCGCGGGCGCAGAACCTGGCGCAGGAATTTCATGCCGAAGCGGTGCTGCTGGAAGATATTCCCAATGTGCTGCCACGTGCTGATATCGTGATTTCATCCACCGCCAGCCCGTTGCCGATTCTGGGCAAGGGCATGGTCGAGAAAGCGCTGAAAAAACGCCGCCATAAGCCGATGTTTATGGTCGATATCGCTGTACCGCGCGATATCGAAGAAGAAGTCGGCGAGCTGTCGGATGTCTATCTGTATTCGGTAGACGATCTGCGCAGCATCATCGAAGAAAACGTGCGCTCCCGTGAAGACGCCGCGCGTCAGGCCGAAGAGCTGATTCTCTCCGGTGTCGATCATTTTATGCGCGAGCTGAAAGCGCTGGATGCGGTGCAGACCCTGACCGATCTGCGCAGCAGTATTGATGCGTTGCGTGAAGAACAGCTCAGCAAAGCGCTGAAACAACTTGAAAACGGTGCCGACGCAGAAAAAGTGTTGCGCCAGTTTGCCCATACCTTCAGCAATAAGGTGCTGCATGCACCGACCACTGCGCTGCGCAAAGCCGGTGCTGAAGGCCGTCTGGAAGTGCTCGACTGGACCCGCGAACTGTTCAGCCTGAACAGCCATGCGGCGCCATCCTCCTCTGCTGATACCGAATAAACCATGAAAAGCTCGATTCTGAATAAACTCGAACACCTGCGCGATCGTTATGAAGAGGTCGGACACCTGCTGTCTGAGCCGGATGCGGCCAACGATCAGGATCGCTTCCGCAAGCTGTCGAAGGAATATGCCGATCTTGAAGTGATCGCCCAGACCTACAGCGATTACGAGCAGGCCGGCGCCGATCTGGCGGAAGCCAAAGCCCTGGCCGCCGATCCTGATCCGGATATGCGCGCCATGGGTGAGGAAGAAGAGCAGGCCGCCGGCGAGCGTCTGCAGCAGCTGGCGCATGAGCTGGAAATTCTGCTGCTGCCGAAAGATCCGGACGATGGCCGCAACGTGATTGTCGAAATCCGTGCCGGTACCGGCGGTGACGAAGCCGCGATCTTTGCCGGCGATCTGTACCGAATGTACACCCGTTATGCCGAAACCCGTGGCTGGCGCACCGAACTGATGAGTGCCAGCGAAGGTGAGCACGGTGGCTTTAAAGAGGTGATTACCCGCATCTCCGGTACCGATGTGTATTCACAGCTGAAGTTTGAATCCGGCGCGCACCGGGTGCAGCGGGTACCCGAGACCGAAAGTCAGGGCCGTATTCATACCTCGGCCTGTACCGTGGCGGTGATGCCGGAAGTTGAGAGCGAAGAAGAAATCGACATCAACAAGAACGATCTGCGCATCGACACCTTCCGCGCCTCCGGTGCCGGTGGTCAGCACATTAACAAAACCGACTCGGCCATCCGCGTTACGCACCTGCCAACCGGGCTGGTGGTGGAATGTCAGGATGAGCGTTCGCAGCATAAAAACCGCGCCAAGGCGCTGGCGGTGCTGGCGACCCGGTTGCGCGACGCTCAGCGTCAGGCCGC
>NZ_DDCJ01000079.1:0-21493 GCF_002335285.1 Thalassolituus sp. UBA2009 | reverse complement strand
AAAACAGCAGCTGAGGAATGCTGCGGTTTGGAGTGACATCCAGTCACTCCAAACTGTGGGACAGCAGTGGGCATCAGCCCCGTTTTTTTATTTCCGCTTTAGCCTCAGGCTTCCGGCTCTTTGGTTCCCGCCGGGTTCAGATCCAGCAGCATGTGTCCATAAATAGACTGGCTCTGCAGATCGACCACTATCACCATCGCTACGCCCTGATACTGGCTGTTGATCAGTACGTGTTCGTACTTATCTTCCATACGGTACACATGGGTAACGTTACCGGCCCGGCAATCTGCAAAGGCAAAATCTTCGGGTGGAATCGCGGCAACGTATTCCCAGAAATCAACCACCGGTTCACCGGCTTCCACCCGCTGCGGGTTGATTCGGGTTTCATGAAATTCCAGCGGGTTAAGCTTACGGGTCTGCATGGTTATCTCTCGTTAAAACAGGTTTTTCAGTTTTTCTTTGGCTTTTTCTGCAGCTTCTTTTTTCTTACGTTCAGCGTCAGCTTTGGCAGCGGCTTTTTCACGCTCTGCTTTTTCACGGGCTTCACGCTCTTTCTGCGCCTGATAATCTTCAAGGTTCTGACCAGCCAGCTCTGACACCTTATTCAGGCGCTGGTCCAGCGAGCCTTCAAGCTGGTTGAACTCGCCCAGCTTACCGGCGTAATCACCGATATAACTCTGCAGTTTCTGCTCCAGCCTGGCCTGCAGCTTCGTTTCCAGCTCCGCCTGTTTGTCTTTGAGGCGGGCACCAAAAGCGGCATTTAATTGCTTATCCAGATCTGAACCTAAACTGAAATCCGGCGAGGTGATTTTACCACTGGCTTTGGCATTCACATCAAACTGCTGCACGTTCGCCAGTGCCAGCCCCAGTTCTTTGGCAAAGGTTGTTTTTCCCTTACTGCTGAATTGAGTACGGCCAAACTGCGCATCACTCTGGGCATTCAGTTTACCCTGACTGACAACCGCCAGACCCTGTACCTGTACCAGTGACGAAGCCAGTTTGGTGCCGGCAACGCCCAGATTCATATCATGCAGTTGCCAGTCTTTGATAGTCAGCGTCAGTGTATCGGTACCCGGCGTTTTACGGTGGTCGAGTACAATATCCACGCTCATATCTTCAACCTGCTTTAAACCTGAGCCATTAATCAGAATCCGCGTCGGACGGCCTAACACCCGAGGCTCACTGGTAATATCCTGCGCATTAATCAACAGATTTCCGGAAGCTGTGCTTGCTGTCAGCTGTGCATTACGCAGTAAAAAGCCCGGCCATGGATTATCCGACGGGAAATGCACAAAGCGGCCATCACGCGGAGCTTTTGGGCTTTCTTCCTCTGCCGCGCTGCCTGCTTCATCTTCAGCCAGATACGGCTTTACTTTTTCATACCAGTACAAGGCTTTTTCCGCCCATTCGCCAGCCTGCTCGCCGAAGAGTAAGGCACTCATATTGGCAGCACCACCGGCACTGAGCTGATATTTTCCACGAATACTGTCGAGGTCTTTACCTGGGGCTGCTTTTAATGCTTTGAGCTTGTCACTGATATCGCTACGGGCCTCAGCCACTGCTTTTTTGGCCGTTGCAATTGCGGCTTTGTCATTTTTGAAACGGGCTTTCAGTTCATCCAGTTTTTTCTTACGCGCTTTAAAATCATCCAGTGATTTAAAGCTGCCGGAGGTCAGCGCTTTGATTTCCTGCTCGTACTGGCTCAGGGCTTTATCATCCGGGACATTATTCAGTGCCTGATCTACCGCTTCTTTATGGCTGGCATAACTTTGCTCAAATTCAGCACCGGCCTGCTCAGTACGCAGGGATTCACGCGCCAGTATTTCATCGGCACTGGGGAGGTCCACGCTGCTGAAAGACGAAGCCGCCTCTTCTTGAGCTGCAACCTGCTCTGCTTCATCTTCTTTTACTGCCTTTTTCTCCAGCGCGCCGGAGGTTGTACGGGCAGTGCCAAACTGCAGATTATCCACCGCCAGATCACTGATAATGGCTTTACCCAGAAACAGTGGCGCCAACTCCAGTTCGGCGGTCGCTTTATCCAACTGCAGAGCATTGGTCATCGGCTTGCGGCTGTCAGCAACCGTCAGGCCATGAATAACAAAACCCAGCGGACTTAAACTGAGCGATACACTGTCCACTTCCACTTTGGCATCGGCGGCCTCCGAGCCAAACGATTCAATACCTTTTTCGATTAACGGGCCGGCAACAAACCAGAACAGGGCAACCAGAACCAGGGAAATAACGATAAATGCGGCCAGGCCTGACCAGCGAATCCATTGCTTCATAGCCTTACTCCGCGATTGACTTGTACAGGTTGTAGAATTTCGAGGCTTTTAATACCTGAGCAATTTTCAGCTTATTAAACCAGGCCAGTAAGCGATGACGGTACAGATTGATCAGTACTTTACTGAGCACAAAAACCGGCACAGCAGCCAGCAGGCTGATCAGCAACCCACCCAGCACCAGAGAATGATTAAACGCGGTAATACGCCAGAAATCGCTCTGATACATGTCACGCCAGGTATCCACTAACGCCGGATTTGCCAGCAGACTCTCTCCCAGACGCGCCGAGTAAGGATCAATAAACCAGGCCAGCGCAGAAAAGGCAGCCAGCGCCAAAAAGAATGCACTCAGGTTAATACGCAACACAAATGCCAGCAGCAAAATAATGGCATTGTGCAGGGTAAACATGGGAGTCAGTGCGACGATCAGAGCGAATGAAAAGGCCAGCGCAATCTGGCCCGGTGCTGATTCAGAATTCAGCGCTTTCAGCAGTTTTGCCAACATACTCAACATAATGCATTCCCGGCATCCGATTTAATAACGCACACTATACCATGTGACCTGTGACGAAACAGTGGACGTCTCAGGTCAGATAAAAACACCGGAAAATACCTCAGGCTTTGCGTAAACGCAGTGCCATAAAGACACCGCTGATAATCAGCAGCATGGCCAGAATACTGAGCAGATCCGGTAATTCCGCCAGGATCAGACTGCCCATTAATGTCGCCAGAACCGGTACCAACAACTGCAATTGCGCAGCCCGTTGCAGACCTAAGGACGGCAGCAACCGATACCAGCCCCAGTAACCTAATCCCGATGCCAGCACTCCCGAAATCAGCGCCAGCAGACCCCCCTGCCATGGCAGCGCATTTTTTAGTCCGTTTGTTACCGGATCAGCAAACCAGAATAACCAGACAACCAGCAACGGCAGCAGTAACAGAGAAGCGCTGACAAAAGCCCCCTGCACATCGCGCAGCGGTTGTGACGACCCCTTCCCCAGCACCACAAAGGCCGCCCAGCCCAGACCGGATAACAGCATTAATAAGGAAGGTCCGGGGTCCGGCAGCTCATTGCCCGGCAGCAACAACATCACCAGCCCGGTAAACGACATCAGCACGCCGAACAACGTCAGCCCCTGCAAGCGCTTACCCTGACGGTGAGAAACGACCAGCAAGCTGAGCTGCACGGTAGCAAACAGAATAAAAGCACCGACTCCGGTATCCAGTGCCAGATAGGCATAAGCAAAAGCCAGGGCATAAGTCAGCAACGCCGCACCGGTAAAAGCGTCACGCCACTGCAGCGCCGGACGGCCGCTGAATGTCAGTAATAACGTCAGGGTCAGCGCTCCGCTGCCGAGGCGCAGCGAGCTGAACAGCAAAGGGTCCAGTTCATAAACCGAGAGCGCCCAGCGGCACAGCAAAGAGTTAGCGGCAAAGGCCAGCAACACAAGGGCGGTCAGTAACGGCACAGGTTCACCCTTTGGCACAGCACTTGAATAAGAATCATACTTTTTTTGTCTTTTTTGTTAATTATGGTTTGTGCTCACCAGACAGATGGTTGAATATCGGCAACTGTTGCACGGGAGGCTGTAATGCATCATCCCGTCGCGTCCGGTTTATAGCGTCACAACGGCAAATAAGGTTTGTTTGCTGTGCGCTAAGAGCATAGATTGAGTCTGTACACAGCCCTGCCGCGGTTGCAAGAGCAATATCACGGAAAACCTGCATGCTGTGCAGCCTCACTGGCCGCTGAAGCCAGCGGGCTCCATCCGCTCTGCGGTTGACCGGGCGCTGGCGCCGCTGAAAACCCTGTCTGGCGACAGGATGTAAAGAACAGTAAGACAACGGACTGCGATTATTCCACACAAGTAAACAATCCATTCCGCAGGGCTCATCTAGTAACCAGTCAGCTGAGCCGTTATAAATTTGTCAGCAGATTAACAGCAGTGTTCTGTGGCACGCCGGGAGAAATTCCGGTCTGCGCCACCACGCCAGATCAATAAGACAGCACAACGACGCAATCGTCACTTTACGAGGACATTATGGGAAAATTTGAACCACGTATCCGCTACAGGCTCCTTCTCGCAGCCGCCAGCGCCACCATACTGACACTGGCAGGCTGCAGCGACCAGCAGGTGGCGGCGCCACAGGCGATGCAAATGCCACCTCCTGCCGTTGATGTCGTGACACTGAAAAGTGAAACCCTGGAACTGAAAGATACCCTCGCCGGACGGGTATCAGCATTCCGCACAGCAGAAATCCGTCCGCAGGTTAACGGCATTATTCTGAAGCGCTTCTTTGATGAAGGCGCCACCGTCAAAGCCGGTGACAAGCTCTACCAGATTGATCCCAGCCTGTATCAGGCAGCCCTTGCCAGTGCCGAAGCCCAGCTGACCGTAGCCGAAGCCAATGCTTACGCCGCCCGTCTGAAAGCCAAGCGCTACAAAGAGCTGTCGAAGAAATCGGCCATCAGTGCCCAGGAAGTGGACGACTCTGAAGCCGCAGCCAAACAGGCCGATGCTCAGGTTAAAGCCGCTCAGGCCGCGGTACGCAGTGCCAAAGTAAACCTCGGCTATACCGAAATCACGGCTCCGATTTCCGGTGTTATCGGTCGCTCGACCATTACCGAAGGGGCTCTGGTATCAGCCCAGCAGGCAACTGCACTGACTACCATCCGTCAGCTGACGCCTATCTATGTGGATATCCAGCGTCCGGCCGCTTCCCTGATGCGTATGAAGAACCCTTCATTGTCACGCAACGTCACCGTGGAACTGGATGATGGCACCCCCTACGCCGAAGTGGGTGAACTGCAGTTTGCCGATGTCAGCGTTGATCAGGGCACCGGTACCGTGAACGTCCGCGCTCAGTTTGAAAATAAAGACGCTCTGCTGCTGCCGGGTATGTTCGTCCGCGCCAATGTACCAAGCGCTCTGATCGAAAATGCCATTCTGGTGCCACAGCAGGCCGTTGTGCGTCAGGCCAATGCCACCACCACCGCTTACGTGCTTGATGACGCCAATGTTGTCAGTCTGCGTGGTGTTGAAGTCACCCGTGCAATTGGTGACAAGTGGCTGGTTAAAGCCGGTCTGAATGCCGGTGATCGCGTGATTATCAGTGGTCTGCAGAAAGTAAAACCGGGAATTACCGTCGCCCCGGAAGAAGCCAAGCCTTAAGGAGAGTCCTGAAACATGGCTAAGTATTTTATCGACAGGCCAATTTTTGCCTGGGTGATTGCCATCATCATTATGCTTTCGGGCATCATGTCGGTGATCACATTACCGGTACAGCAGTATCCAACTATTGCTCCGCCATCCGTGCGTATCAGCGCCAACTATCCGGGGGCTTCGGCAAAAACACTGGAAGACAGTGTCACTCAGGTGATTGAGCAGAACATGACCGGGCTGGACAACCTGCTCTACATGTCCTCACAAAGCAGCTCTTCCGGTAACGTCAGCATCACACTGACCTTTGCCGCCGGAACCGATCCGGATATTGCTCAGGTTCAGGTGCAGAACAAGCTGTCTCTGGCCGAAGCCCTGCTGCCTCAGGAAGTGACCAAGCTGGGGATCAGTGTTACCAAGGCATCCACCTCGTTCCTGATGGTTGTTGGCCTGGTATCAGAATCCGGCGCCATGACCCGTTCCGATCTGGCCGACTATGCCAACAGCTATCTCAAAGATCCGCTGTCCCGTACTTCGGGTGTGGGCGAGATGCGGATTTTCGGCTCCCAGTACGCCATGCGTATCTGGCTGCAGCCTGAGAAACTGACGGCCTATGGCCTGACACCACTGGATGTACGCAGCTCGGTGGGCGAACAGAACAGTCAGTTTGCCGCCGGTCAGCTGGGTGGTTTGCCTGCGGTTGAAAATCAGCAGCTGAATGCCACCATCATCGCCCAGACCCGTCTGGAAGCCGTGGAGCAGTTCGAAAACATTCTGCTGAAGGTGAATACCGATGGTTCTCAGGTACGTCTGAAAGACGTGGCCCGCATTGAACTCGGTGCCGAAAACTATGATGTGGAAGGCTTCTACAACGGTAAGCCGGCCACCGGTATGGCGATTCAGCTGGCTTCCGGTGCCAATGCGCTGGATACCGCCAACGCCGTCCGTGAACGCATTACCGAGCTTTCCGCTTTCTTCCCGAAAGACATGAAGGTGGTGTACCCCTATGACACCACACCGTTCGTGCAGATTTCCATTGAAGAAGTGGTACAGACCCTGATCGAAGCCGTTGTGCTGGTGTTCCTGGTGATGTACCTGTTCCTGGGTAATTTCCGCGCCACCCTGATTCCGACCATCGCGGTGCCGGTGGTATTACTGGGTACCTTCGGGGTAATGGCGGCCTTTGGTTACAGCATCAACACCCTGACCATGTTCGGTATGGTGCTGGCCATTGGTCTGCTGGTTGATGACGCCATTGTTGTGGTGGAAAACGTTGAGCGGGTAATGGACGAAGAAGGTCTGCCACCACGCGAAGCTACCCGTAAATCCATGGAACAGATTACCTCCGCTCTGGTGGGTATTGCCCTGGTTCTGTCGGCGGTATTCGTACCTATGGCCTTTATGAGTGGTTCGACCGGTGCCATTTACCGTCAGTTCTCGCTGACCATCGTGTCGGCCATGGTGCTGTCGGTGCTGGTCGCCCTGATTCTGACACCGGCACTCTGTGCAAGCATTCTGAAACCCGCTCATAAAAATGAACTGGAGCATCAGAAAGGGTTCTTCGGCTGGTTTAACCGCACCTTCGCCAAAGGCACCAAAGGTTATGTGACCGGCGTTGAAGGTACACTGAAGCGTCCGCTGCGCATGATGCTGGTGTATGGCGCTATGGTTGCGGTACTGGTGCTGCTGTATGCCCGTCTGCCAACCTCCTTCCTGCCGGAAGAAGATCAGGGGATTGTCCTTAACCTGGTACAGCTGCCACAGGGCGCTACCCTGACCCGCACCAACGAAGCCATGGATAAAATGCGTGAGCATTATATGAATGATCCGGCGGTTGAATCTGTCTTTACAGCCTCGGGCTTCAGCTTTGCCGGTATGGGTCAGAATATGGGTATTGGCTTCGTCAAACTGAAGCACTGGGATGAACGTCAGGACCCGGCTCTGTCAGCGAAAGCAGTAATCGGCCGTGCCTGGGGCGCTCTCAGCCAGCTGAAAGATGCCACCATTTACCCGATCAACCTGCCACCGATTCCTGAACTGGGCACAGCTTCCGGCTTCGATGTGATGCTGCAGGACCGTAACAACCTGGGCCATGAAAAACTGCAGCAGGCGCGTAATCAGCTGCTGGGAATGGCTGCACAGGACCCGCGCCTGAGCCAGGTTCGTCCTAACGGCATGCCCGATGTACCTATTTTCCGCGTCGATATCGACTACGAGAAAGTGAAGTCTCTGGGCCTGAACATCAGCGATGTGAACGCAACCCTGAGCACCGCCTGGGGTGGTTCTTACGTCAACGACTTCATCGACCGCGGCCGGGTTAAGAAAGTGTATATCCAGGGTGATGCGCCAACGCGCATGCTGCCTGAGGATCTCGAGCAGTGGTATGTGCGCAATAAAAACGGCGAAATGGTTCCTTTCACCGCCTTTACCACCACCCGCTGGGATTATGGCTCACCCCGTCTGGAGCGCTATAACGGTGTGCCATCGATGAACATTCAGGGCCAGGCAGCTCCGGGTCTGAGTACCGGTGATGCGATGCAGGCCATTGAAGAAATCGTCGCCAAGCTGCCTGCCGGTGTTGGCATTGAGTGGACAGGGATGTCGTACCAGGAACGTGTAGCCGGATCTCAGGCCCCACTGCTGTATGCACTGTCGCTGCTGGTGGTATTCCTCTGTCTGGCGGCCCTGTACGAAAGCTGGTCGGTGCCGTTCTCCGTGATCCTGGTGGTACCACTGGGCGTTATGGGGGCCCTGCTGGCAGCCACCGGCCGCGGCCTGAGCAACGACGTGTACTTCCAGGTTGGCCTGTTGACCACCATTGGTCTGGCAGCGAAGAACGCGATCCTGATCGTCGAATTCGCCAAATCGCTGGTTGAACAGGGTAAAGATCTGGCTGAAGCCACAATCGAAGCCTGTCGTATGCGTCTGCGTCCGATTCTGATGACCTCGCTGGCCTTCATTCTCGGCGTACTGCCACTGGCCATCAGTACCGGTGCCGGCGCCATGAGCCGCCAGGCCATTGGTACCGGTGTGATTGGTGGTATGTTGGCAGCAACTTTCCTGGCCATCTTCTTTGTGCCACTGTTCTACGTACTGGTGATGAAACTCACCCACAAGCTGCGCGGCCAGAACGCGCAGTAAGTATCAGCGCCCGGTCTGTCCGGGCGCTTCCTTCATCCTTTTCCCTGACCCATGACAGGTCATAAAGGGACAGCATCATCTTTCGCTTGCACTTTTTGTCCTCATCGCACTACCCTCTGCAGCATTACGATAAATAACAATAAGAAGGTCTGATATGTTACGCACTCTGTTCATAACACTGCTGTTCACAGCAGCCGCTCCGTTATGGGCGATCACTGTCGAAAATGTCGACGTTCCCGAAATCGTTGCCGCCACCTCCGACTCACCGGAAATGACGCTGCGTGGCGCTTCTGTACGCCGGGTATATGGCTTTGTTGAAGTCTATGTGGGCGCTTTATATCTGCAGAATAACGCTCTTGAAGAACAGGAAATCATCCGTGTCGACGAGCCCCGCCGCATGGTGTTTTACGTGACATCTGAGCGGGTCAGCGCGCGGCGCTTTACCAACGCCATCCAGGAAGGTCTGGCCATTAACATCAGCAAAGATGAAATGGCAGCTATGGCTGACCGGGTCAGCCAGCTGGTTAATCTGTTTGATCACAAATTTGTCGAAGGTACGGTCGGCTATATCGAATGGGTACCCGATACTCAGGTATCACGTATCGTGATCGATGATACCGTGCGCGGCAGCGTTCCGGGCAAAGACCTGAACGATGCTTTACTGAAGATCTGGATCGGCGATCATCCGGTCAGTGAGCGTTTTAAAGAAGAAGTGCTGGGTCACAGCAACAGCTGAACTGCCGGCTCTCAGTGACAATATTTTTTAATTTTGTCGTTCAGAGCATCACGCCGCCGGCGCTTTTTCTGCATCGCTTCAAGACTGGTTGAGCCATAGGGTTTGGCACTGAACATACGCAGATCGTAGCGCGCTTTTTCGCACTGGGCGGCGCGCTTCTGCGCCTGCTGTTGTTCTTTTTCCCGGGCCAGACGCTGCGCTTTGCGTCTGGCTTTATTGGCCTTCTCTTCTGCCCGGTAATCACGTCCTTCTGTCAGCGAACGTCCCTCCCGCTCAGCCTCATCCGCGTCATACTGATTCAGCGGTTTAAGCTCTACGGTTTCGGCATGCTCCTCTGCCGGCGGCCGGTCAGAAAACTGTAATCGTCCCTGCTCATCCACCCAGCGATAAATATCTGCCCGTACAGACAGGCTGCTTAACAGCATTAAACCGATCAGATAGCGAATACTCATCCCTGAGTCCTCCGTCATAACATTACATCTGCGCCACCAGTTCACGTACCAGCAGCTGCACACTCTGACGCCCGCGGAATTCATTCACATCCAGCTGAAACACGCAGTGCGCCCACTCAGCCTGAGGCTGTGGCCAGACTTTGGGGTCGATATTGAACCAGATGGCATCCAGTGCCAGATCTGAGCCTTTGGGCTGCAGCACCAGCTTAAGATGGCGCTCGCCGACGATACGCTGCTGCACTAAACGGAAATCGCCACTGAACAACGGCTCAGGAAATGCCTGCCCCCAGGGCCCGCCCCAGCGCAGCAGTTGCGCCAGTTCAAGGCTGAATTCCGCCGGGCTCAGCTCACCATCAGTTTCAATCCGCTGCTGCAGCTGCGCGTCGCTCAAATGACGGCGACAGACCTCATCAAATAAACGCGAGAATTTTTCCAGACCGCTGGCATGCAAAGTCAGCCCTGCGGCCATGGCATGACCACCAAATTTTTTCATCAGGTGTGGCGCGCGTTTATCAACCTCATCCAGTGCATCACGCATATGCAAACCGGGAACAGAACGCGCCGAGCCCTTCAGCATGCCCTGCTCATCCGCTGCCAGGGCAATGACCGGGCGATGTACTTTTTCTTTGATGCGCGACGCCAGAATACCAATCACACCCTGATGCCAGTCCGGCTGAAACAGACACAATCCGGTGGGCAGGTTGTCGTCCGCCTCAAAACGGCTCAGATACTGCAACGCTTCGGCCTGCATGCCCTGCTCGATCTCACGCCGGTCACGGTTCATCTCATCCAGCGTCTGGGCCAGCTGCGATGCCCGTCCGGCATCATCACTGAGCAGGCATTCAATCCCCAGCGACATATCATCCAGCCGGCCGGCGGCATTCAGGCGCGGGCCAATAGCAAAGCCAAAATCGGCAGCGATAATGCGCGACGGCTCACGCCCGGCAACCTGCAACAGCGCCAGAATACCTGCACTGGCATGCCCGGCACGGATACGGCGCAAACCCTGCTCCACCAGAATGCGGTTGTTGTAATCCAGAGGCACCACATCGGCGACGGTTGCCAGTGCCACCAGATCCAGCAGCTGCGCCATATTCGGCGCCGGCTGTGGTAATTGCCCAAGTTCCGCCAGACGCGCGCGCAGCGCCAGCATCAGATAAAACACCACGGTACAGCCGCAGGCAGCCTTACTGGGAAATTCACAGCCCGGCTGATTTGGGTTCACAATGGCGGCGGCATCCGGCAGGGTTGCCGCAGCCAGATGATGATCGGTTACCAGCACCGGAACTCCGGCCGCCTGTGCAGCCTCAATGCCTTCATGGGAGGCAATGCCGTTGTCCACCGTCATAATAAGATCCGGCTTCATCGGCAGTGCAACCTGCACCAGTTCCGGGGACAGGCCATAGCCAAAATCGAAGCGGTTAGGCACCAGGTAATCCAGATGGCGCGCTCCCAGCAAACGCAAAGCACGAATCGCCAACGCCGTGCTGCTGGCACCATCGACATCAAAATCGCCAACCACCAGTAAACGCTTCTGCTGCGTCACCACCGGCAATAACATCTCGACTGCAGCGGTGATGCCTTTCAGCAAAGAAAATGGCAACAGCCCCTGCAAACTGAGCTCCAGTTGTGCGGCATCGGCAATACCACGGGCGGCATAAACACGCTGCAGTACCGGATGCACGCCGGGCAACTGCAACCCGGCAGAGAAAGAGCGCTGACTGATCTGAACCATGAATTATCGTCTGAAAAAGAGGTGAGCCTGCGTGCATAAGCACAGAGAAAGAACTGAGGCCGGCAGTTTACCAGCCCCGGTCTTGCTTGTCCGGCTGGCAGCGGGAGAATGGAGCGGCTACTCCTGTGGTCTTACCCGCACAAAACGGGCAAAACGAGGTAAACCATGCTCCGTCAGGCCGTTATAAGAGAACGTTACCTGTGCACCGAGCGGTGGCGGCGAAAAACGCTCATCATCGCTGAAGCCGGTGCCAAGACGAAATTCACGGCCATCGGCAGTACGCACCACCAAAGCCCCTAATGCACCGCGGTATTTGCCCTCGCCGGGAACATAGCCCACCACTTCCGCCTCGCCATCTTCACTGAGTTTCAGCTTTAATAAATCGTCACTGCGCGCTACCTGATACAGTGACTGACTGCGGCGCAGCATTAAGCCTTCTCCACCGGCAGCAGTAATGATCTGCAGTTTTTTTTCCAGCTCCTGCTCACTGCTGACTTTACTCTGGTCGAGCACTTTAAGCTGCGGGTTCGCCTGCTGCGCAACCAGAGTGCGTAATACCCATAAGCGTTCGGTAAAAGGTGCGGCCATCTGCGGCAGATCGAACACCATGTATTTTACTTTCATCCAGTCATCGTCATTTGCATGATGACGTCTGACCAGACCACTGACAAAAGAGAACTGCCCGCGACCAGCCCATAATTCGCCGTCCAACGGATTTTTAGGTAACGCGGAAAGGAACCAGGCGGGCGCATTAATCGGTCGGCCACTGCGGGTTAATAATTGCTGACCATTCCAGTATGCACGGACACCATCAAGCTTTTCACTGACATAATACTGGCTGACGTCGATGCCTTTGCTGTACACCTTGGCCAGCATCAACGGTGGCGGGATCAGCTCCGAGGCCATCAGCAGCTGTGGCCAGAACCCGACCAGCAGCAACATCAGCAGCGCAATTACATTATCCATGGCCAGTCCTCCCTGAACACACCATTGGTCTTTGCCGACAATCCAGTCAATCAAGCAATTGCTTCAGCCAAATACCAGCATTTACTGTAATTTTCACACTTTCAGACGAGTCTGCCCTGCTTTCATCTGTCTGCGGGCTGCGCGCTTGACAGAATAACGCTGAACGCTAATCCTTGAGCCTCCTTAATGTACATCAATATTATGCAATTTTATTTACTCGGCCTTGGCAGCAATATCGACCCGGAACAGCATCTGTTAAAAGCACGTGAAGCACTCTCGTCTCTTGGCGTGATTTGTGCGGAATCAGCGATACTGAGAAGTGCTCCGGTCGGCGATACTTTTCATTTTGAATTTAAAAATCAATTGCTGATTCTGTCGTCAGAATTATTACCCGGACCGCTGAAGCAACGACTGCAGAAAATTGAAGTGGATCTTGGCCGTGAGCCTAAAAATCCATCGCGTAAAGTCAAAGACCGCACAATAGATATTGATATTTTATACACCGCAGCGACAGAAACAGACTGCCGCCACGCAATTCTGGAAGAGAGCTACTACCGCGAATTACAGCAATTGTGGAATCAGGAAGAAAACGTCTGATCGTAGCGGTTGGCAACAAAGCGCCCGCCATCGACGCGCATCACCGTACCGGTTACCGCCTCAGCCTGCAGTAAATAATCGCAGGCACGGACAATTGCACCATAACCCAACTCTTCACCGATCAGCGATTGCGACAGCACTTTTTTCCGGTACGCCTCATCATGCTCAGGTAAAAACTGAATCGGCCCGGGCTGAATAACATTCACCCGCACTCTGCCTGCCAGACGCTGCGCCATGCTCAGGGCAAAATTCTGTAATCCGGCTTTTGCGGCGCAATAAGCGGAAAAACGCTGGTTGGGAATATCGGCATAAATATCACTGATACACACCATTGATGCGCCCGGATTCCATGCGCTGCTCAGCACTTCGGTAATCAGCGCCGGTGCCAGTACATGAACGCGCTGGTGCATTTCATGATGGGCAATCAGATCACTTGCGGCGGCATCGGGGACAAAGCAGGAAGCATTATGAATAACCGCATCAAAATTACCCAGCGCCGGTAATTTCAGAGCCAGCTGACGGATATCTTCACGGTCTGCCAGATTCGCCCGTACAGTGGTCAGTGCCGTATGATCGGCTAATTCATTTGCGCTGTTGTAGTGCGCAACAACCTGCCAGCCCTGTGCCAGATAATGTTCGGCCAGTACCTTTCCCAGCCGCCGCCCGGCACCGGTAATCAGAATACGTTTGCTCATAACTTTTCCACGCGCAGAAACAATAAAGCCGGTACGTTAACCGGCTTTATTGCAGCTGTCACGGATGACGGAAATTACTCTGCGTGCAGTACACGTTCATGACTGAAGTGCGCCCTGACTTTTTCCGCATCGTTAAAGGGTAAATTGCGGTTTTTACGTGACAGCCACAACTGAATACCGTCGTCATAATGCGGCGATGCCGGATTACCGGACTGCCCACCGGCAACAATCAGATTCAGCGGTTCCGGCTGACTGAAATCGACGATCATACGCATTGCCGGAATATTCCAGACGGCATAATCCGAGCCCAAATCGTAGCCTGCCACATTCAGCGTATTACGGTTACCACCAGCCGGATACGGTCCGCGGTCGGTGTAATCTGCCAGACTTTTCACCGCCGCAGCTTTCAGACCGGAGAGAAATGGCAGCATATGCGTGGTTTCGGTTTGCCAGTGATAAAACGCCAGATCACCCCAGTGCCACTGGCTGTCATCCTCACCTAACTGTTGCTGCAGATAAGGCCAGGTCGCCGCCAGTGCGCGGGCAATAATCTGCCCCGGCAGTTCGGTCTCGGCACTGTTAATATCATCCCAGAACGGTGCCCAACCCCCGCCCTGTGTACGCCCAAGTAAATGATCCTGATAACCGGAATAGGCACGGCCATTCATCGCCAGAAATGCCTGCCACAGCTGACCGTCTTCAGGCCCCAGTTCATCCATAAAAATCGCGCGGATCAGATTATGCTCAAAGCCACCCCATACCGCCGCGCTGCGCGAGCCTTCCGCCATATCGCCGTCAAATGCACGGATAATCTGCAGCGCGTTCTCAGCATCAGCCTGCTGTGCCTGCGGTAAAGCCGCAATGCCATCACGGATCATGTTCTTCCACGGTTCAGAACCCCAGAGCTGCTGCACCTTGGCAACCAGAATATCGCGCCGGTCAGCCTGCATGGCTTCCATGCTGGTATAGTCGTGGCCACCTTTGTGCTGCGTCAGCATTTGCATAATGCGCTCAGAACGTTCCGGGTAATACCAGGAACTGGTCAGGCGCGGGCTGTAATCAGCCGCCACCGTGCGGTTATTACCCGTACCTAAATAACCGCTTTGCGGGTTACGTGAACGCGGGGTATCGGCACCGCCCCAGTAACCCTGCCAGTCGTATTCGCCGCTCCAGCCGGGGCTCGGAAAATGGCCGCTGCCGGCTTTGCGCTTGGGATAATTCCCCGTGACCTGCCAGGCCACATTGTCTTTGTCGCCATAAATCACGTTCAGATGAATAAAGCCGACGCCATTTAATGCCTGCTCGGCCTCATCCATGGTTTTGGCTTTACCCAGATTAAAAAAGGAGTCGATGGTGTTATCCGGAAATTGCGCAGTCCAGCTTAATGCCAGACCAAATTGCGAGCTGGCCGGAATGGCGATCATTTCGTGTTTGGGTTTGCCCTTAATCGCCGCATTCAGCAACGGACCATGGCGTGTGGACTGCACTTCAATGATCACCGGCTCTGCACCTTTAACCTGAATGGTTTCGCTGCGACTGCTGACCGGATACCACTGCCCCTGATACAGATATTCGGTTTTGCCATCGCGCTCGCGTAATTTCTCCAGAAACATGTCCTGGGTATCCGCCATCACCATGGTTTCACCCCAGCCGATATGGCCGTTATAGCCTGCGACCAGCGCCGGAATTCCCGGCAAGGTAATGCCCACGCCGCTGTATTCCGGGCTTTTCACCCCCATCAGAATCCAGGTCGACGGATGCGATAACAACAGGTGGGTATCGTTGGCGACCAGGGTTGCACCAGCCGCGGTTTTATCTTTATGTACGCCCCAGTTATTGGAGGCGGCAATGCCCTGACCGTTAATCCGCTTCAGCTTCTGTTCAACCGCGGCCAGATAGCTGAGCTGCTCTTTGAGTGCAGCCACCGGGCTTTCCGTACCGGCTAAATCCACAGCGGCAAGTTTATTGGCTTCTGCCAGGTCGATGGGTTCATCCGGATAAACAGGCGCCAGATACGCAGCTTTTTCCACGCCCAGTTTTTCTGCCAGCTGCAGAAAGCCCAGCTCTTCGTGCAGATTAAAACCCACCCCCAGATTGAGCATCACAAACAATCCCAGCGTATTAGCGGGCTGCCAGGCTTCCGGCTGATAATCGTTGATGGTCAGCTCAAGCGGCAGACGATCATGGTGGCTGTTAATGTAAGCGTTAACTCCGGCGGCAAAGCCTGTGAGGTGCTGTTTCAGCTCCGGGCTTAATGCGGCATAGCGTTCTTCAATAATCTGCGGAATACCCAGGGTGCGCATGTAGATATCCATATCCAGCGCGATATCACCGGTCATCTCCGCTAAGCGGCCACGCGCCAGCAGATTCATCGATACCATCTGCGCCAGACGGTCTTCTGCCATGGCATAGCCGATGCCGAAGGTCAGATCCTGCAGGCTTTGCGCTTCGATAAAGGGCACGCCGTATTCATCGCGACGGATACTGACATCTTCCTGCAGACCACGAACCTGAACCACACCCACAGAAGGATCAAGATTGCGTTCGCTGATCCAGTCAAATACCTGGCCGCAACCCGCTAATAAAGTGGAAGCTGCCAGAAGCGGCAGAAACAAGGCCTGACGTAGACCCATGTGCTGTTTGTACTTTTTATTATTCACAGAGATACCCGTGCCGCAGTTGCGACTCATAAGAAAAGATGGGAACGCAGCGGATTATGGCGGGCAGGCCAACAGGCGAACAGGGACTTTTGTGCCAAACGGACACGGAATGACAGGCAATAAAAAAGCCCGTATGCGAACATACAGGCTTTTTATCAATTTTGGTTGCGGGAGCAGGATGGTTATGAGCCCGACGAGCTACCAGACTGCTCCATCCCGCGACAATTGCTTCACTACTTTCTGACGTTACAACCAACAGAAGCGGTTGGTTGCGGGAGCAGGATGGTTATGAGAATTACGACTAGAGATCACTATGAATATTCTTAAACTACACTAAACCAGCTAAATAGCCATTTTAGATCACTTTAAAGCCCTAGCAATTTCAGGTACAACTACATCCCAGAACGTCATTTATGGATTTTGGTGGCACACGGAACTCGCGATTCAGGCCGCCATTCATGACCCTAGGGACACGGTTTTGGGCACAGAATCTCTCGCTAACAGCAGATCAAACAGACCATCACCCGCACCCTACGCAGAGCATGTCAGGGAACATCTGATCCCCTATTTCCAATGGGCCGATCGCCACAATCTGCTGACAGAAGCTCTGCTCGTCCATCATCTGTTAGGGCTGAACAGCACAAAAAGTACGTCATGCAACATGACCACTCTGTCGACAGAGTTCTCTCATCCGGAGTCACGTTCGATTCTGAATCACTGGCTCGACGTACCGGTGGTGGATTCACTGGTGCGATTTGCTATTGCAGTCAGCAGGGACACTGCAATCCAAAAGCAATTTCCTGCGGTGGGCCATATGGGTTCAACGAAGCGCAATCGTGATGAGTTCAAACATCCGACGCAACACACGCTGCTGTTACTGATCAATCCGTTACATCACTCCACAGATCCGGACATCACGAGACTGCGTCGTCAATTCCGGCTATGGCTGACCGTTCAGGATGCCATTCGTCTGGTGGATCATGGGTACCACGGTGATCAGAAACTCGTTCCATTGATTAAATCATACGTTCTCGGTAGTGAGGACGGCGAAAAATGGTCAGTTATTGATTCACTGCTAGCGCGCACACAGATCGAGGCGAGGCGTTTCGAGAACACCTTGCAAGGGTTCAATTTTGCTCTGAAGTCAGCCGCTGAATTCCAACAAGCCAATAGGAGCCAGCCGTCCGGTAAAACTGAGAACGATTTTCTCCATCGGGTGTTGGCGGTGGCTGCCGGCGAACTGCATCGTCCGGAGGCAACACCCGGCTCAATCCAGACAAAGCCTCCTAATATTCTGGCCAGGTTACGCCAGCAACCCATCCTGCAATGGCTGACGGCTCCCAGTAATGACGACACTCCGGTAGAGATTCTACTGGCAGAACCGCCATCAGCCTATGCGGATACCCCCGACGACGAATCCGATCCGTTATTGCTGGTTCCGGTCGAACCTCGCGCGAGCCATGCCCGTAAAACGTTATCGGCGAACAGTGTGTATTTGCAGACGGCAGCTGCGGCTAATTACCTGCCCTGGGATTGGGAAACACCTCTGCCAACTGAACGCGACGAGCTGCAGCAATGGATCAACACAACACTGAGCTCAACGCAGACGGTCGATGCACTGGGGGCCGCCATCTGCTGGCTGGCGTGCTATACCAGTCGCTCATTACGACTGACGCTGGGGTTCAGCATTCAGGATAAACCTGACGAAGAATGGGCCATCAGTCTTAGTAGTCGAAAGTTGCATAAACGGGTAACACGCCGCCAGAACGCCTGGAGGCCGACTGAGGAGCAGCGGGATCTGGTGGCGCCCTTTGTGGAGGTACTGGATTTTGAACTGCCAGCGCCGGTAACCGCTGCACTGCAACGGGCCGGGCTGCAGGAGTCTGCATCGCATCATTCGTTGCAGGATGTCTGGCTGGCACAGGCCCCTGATCTGACAGTGGAGGTGTGGTTGAACCAACAACTGCCAGCCCCCTTACAGCGTCTGACCAGCGGCAAACTGATGGGCTATAACGCTCTGAGCGTGTTTGAGCGCACCGGCGATCATTATCTGGCCCGGATAATGAGTGCTCACCCACGCTCGGGATTACCGGGAGCCTGTGGCTATTCCGCCTGGGACATTAAAGCCATTGAACGCGGTATCGATTTAACGCCAACCGGCTCATTACGCGATGCACCAACGCATACTCATGTGTTCGGCAGCCTGCTGGCGGCTCAGGAGCCGTTATTGGTGGATGCCATTGAGCAAGCCAACCAGGCGTTACGCCAGCCTCCCGATTCACTGGCACAGGCACACAACCGCATCGCGATCTATGTGGTCACTGCTCTGTATGCTGCGACCGGCAGCCGTTATCTGAGCGATCCGTTCGAACAACCGGGCTGGCTGGATGCGGAGCGGGGTCTTGTATTTATTAATGATAAATCCGATGACGCCAGCCACGATGGCCGGATAGTACCGCTGCCTGCGGGTATATCTGCATTAGTAAAACAGTATCTGGCACACCTGCAGCAACTGGCCGAGACGCTGACAGATCGCAGGCCCTTACTGGCTCAGGCGATTCAGCGCCTGCTCAGCGACACCGCGGCTGAGCTGCCGCTGTTTTTTACACTCAGCGAGCAGCTGTGCTGGCACAGCATGAATGCAAGCGAAGTACCTGGGGCCGATTTGTTTGCCTGGCCATTGCCTAAAAACCTGTTTCGTCACCGCTATGCGCAACAGCTGCAACGGCTACAGGTACATCCGGAGGTGATCGATGGCTGGATGGGGCATTCAGAGCGCCATGCCCAAACCTGGGGCGACAGTTCACCCCGCTGCTGGATAGATGATGCTGAACAGTACCGCGATGCCATAGAGCAGGCATTCAATGCACTGCCGTTTTTAACCGAACTGCCAACCACGGCGATACCCGATTATTCAGCGGTGTCAGACGCAATATCCGTTGATACTCCTGAGCTCAGAACGCGTCGGCTCTTTGGTGCAGAACAGCGTAAGCGACAACGCCGCATCACACTGAATAAAGCGATTAAAACAGCCCGTGCCGAAATTGATGACTTAGCCAAGCAGAGGCCTCTGTCAGACTTGGGCGCCGATGAGATCCAGCGACTGATCGGACAAATGCTCTCGGGCAAACAGCAGATCGGCCACCATTTTGCGGCGGTGCGGTTAAATGTGCTGCGTAAGCGGCTGGCGCAAGATGGCGGTGATCATCAGTTCGTATTAAAGCGCTATCCGGTACCGGTATTGCGGGAACCTAATCCCCTGAAGCCCTTTGTCATAAAAAGCCTCGGATTATTGCCGCGACTGCAGGAATGGGCGCAGGGCATCACCAACATCAGCACAAAAACAGGCCGAAGCGATGCTGCCGTATTGGGGGGATTATTGCTGGCGATCCAGAAACGCATCGGCTATGGGCGTCTGTTGAACGATGTGATGCAGGGTTTGAATTTCCGCATCGTTCAGCATAAGCGGCGCAATTTTCTGGAATATTCTGAAGAGCTGGAACAGAACAACCTGTACGCGCCCGTGCAACGTCATGAAGTCAGTTACCAGGTGGCCAGCCTATTGGCGTGGGGCCAGGCTGGCAAAAGTCAGCCCGATCCGCTGGCGGGCGCTCAGCATCCTGCCGTTCTCGAATTAAAATCCGTGCTGGAATTGCCGGCTGACACCGAGATAACAACCGTCGTCAACGCTGTGGCAACCGTCGTTAATCAGGTCAATCTGATCACTCTGCCGGGCATGGTAGCCGCAGTTTTGAGCGGGCGAATTTTAAGCTGCGCGTTACCCATGCAGGATCAGATCCGACTGGAAGGCAAAAAGCCAGTCGCTATCCGTGCTGAGGCTAATGACGGTGAGGACAGCGGTACCACGGATCCAGAATTATTTGTTCTGAGTGGGCGTTATGCGACATCCGACAGCGATGCTCTGAAAGAACACGCCAAACAATTCAAACGAGAACTTCAGGACAGCATCAGTCGCTATACGACATCTGACGCGCGCCGCATAGCCGATGAAATTCAGGGGATCATAAAATCGTTCGAGGGCAAGGTCAGTTCTGCCATGCTGCTGTTGGGCAATTGGCTATGCATTGTCATTCGGCGAGGAAAAGGACGCGGTAAGCGATTCCAGCCCCTGGCACAGTCCAGCGTTTCCACGTATTTCGGCACTCTGAATATGCCGTTTCTGGAGTTGGCATTTGATGTCGACCTGCTGTCACTGGATGAGGACGAGATCACCGATCTGTACCGCAGCATGCTGGAATTCAAACGCATCCGGGATAATCAGATCGGTTACCTGGGCGACCGACTGTACAGTTTTCATCGGGTCGCCCGTAAGGCTGGGGTAACCGATCCCGATTGGGCTGAATTATCACTGGGCGATGAACAGCGACGGGTTCGGCCAGGATTAATAACCGAAACCGATTATCTGCACAGCCTGACGCTGATCAAACAGCAATACCCAAATGATGATCAGTGGTTGCTGCTGAGTTTTGTGCTGATGGCCTGCTACCGTTTTGGGCTGCGCAAAAATGAAGCCTGCTTTTTATTGCGTAAAGACTGGTGCCAGAACGAAACACAGCACTGGATTCTGGTGCGCAACAATCGTTATCGCCGGTTAAAAAATGACGGCAGCCGCCGGGCAATACCGCTGCTGTTTGACCTCACCCGGCCAGAAACTGAAATATTGGATCGGGTGATGGCGCGCTATGACGCCATCGCCGGCCAGGATCGTAATCAGCCGATTCTGTGTGATGTGGTGAATGGCAACATTCAGCCCAGCCCATTGCTGGAATTGATATCGCCGGCCTTGATCCGGGTGCTGCGGGAAGTCACTGGGAATCCCACGCTGGTACTGCACCATACCCGCCATGCATTTCATAACCGTATGGCCAGTGTGCTGCTGGGTATTGGCACACCGGCGGCGGATAAACTGCTGGACGGGTTAGATGTTGAAGGGATACAGCAATGCGTGTTGGGGAATCAGCATGATCTTTCCCGCCGTTCGTCCATGGCGCTGGCGCGTCTGATGGGGCATCAGCACGTCACTACCGGTATGGTGAGCTACAACCAT
>NZ_DDCJ01000058.1:137820-148207 GCF_002335285.1 Thalassolituus sp. UBA2009 | reverse complement strand
CATCAGCCTGCACCTCGACAGCCGCTTGCAGAAGCTGGCAGAAAAAGAAATGAAGGGGATGCGTGGCGCTCTGGTTGCAATCGAAGTGGCAACCGGCGGTATTATCAGTCTGTACTCCAACCCGAGTTTCGATCCGAACTTATTTGTTACCGGAATCTCACACAAAGATTATTCAAGCCTGCGTGACAATCCCGATCTGCCATTGTTTGACCGGGCAATCCGTGGCCAGTATCCACCAGCCTCCACTCTCAAGCCTTTCGTTGGCTTAGCGGCACTGAACTCCGGCATTACCAGCTGGAACGAGAGTATCGATGATCCGGGCTGGTATCAGCTGGAAAATGACGAACGCCTGTACCGTGACTGGAAGCGCAGCGGCCACGGCAAAGTGAACCTGCAGCGCGCCATTGTCGAATCCTGTGATACCTATTTTTACGACGTCGCGGTGCGTGCCGGTATCGACAACCTGTCACCCTTTCTGGCCCAGTTCGGTTTTGGCCGTAATATGACCCTGGATATCAGCAACGCCTTACCGGGTCTGCTGCCCGACCGCGACTGGAAACGTGCCAAGAGAAAATCCTTCTGGTACGCCGGCGATACCGTCAACCTCGGTATCGGTCAGGGCTTTATGCTGGTCACCCCGATGCAGCTGGCCACCGCCACCGCCGTGCTGGCCAACCGTGGCCAGTGGCAGGTGCCGCGTCTGATTCTGGCGCATAACGATGTGGCCGATGAAATTCCACACGGTGATATCGCCGATATTCAGCTGAAAAATCCGCAGGACTGGGAGCAGATGAACCACGCGATGGAACAGGTTATCAGCGGCACCCACGGTACTGCCCGGCGCCTGCTGAGCAAGCTGCGTTACCCGATTGCCGGTAAAACCGGTACCGCTCAGGTGGTCGGCATTAAACAGGATGAGGAATACGATTCCGAATCCCTGCGTGAACGCTGGCGTGACCATGCGCTCTTTATTGCGTTTGCACCGGTGGAAAAACCGGAAATTGCCATCGCCGTCGTTATCGAAAACGGTGAATCTGCTGGCCGCACCGCCGGCCCGATTGCACAGAGCATTATCAACGAATATCTCGGAGGCGCAGAAGGCTAGTGGCTAATACCGATTTCAGCCGCACCATGGGCGGCCATCACCAGCATGGTTTTGACCGCAGCCGCGCCTGGTTCGAACGCATGCACGTCGACCTGATTCTGTTGCTGCTGATTATGCTGCTGGCCGGTTGTGGTCTGCTGATTCTGTACAGCGGCAGCGGTCAGGACATGACCATGGTCAAACGTCAGGCGCTGCATTTTCTGATCGGCTTTATCGTCTTAATTGTCGCCGCCCAGTTTCCGCCACGCTTTTATCAGACCGTCGCGCCCTGGGCCTTTGCCATCGGGGTGATCGCGCTGATCGGTGTACTGCTGATGGGTGTGGGCGCCAAAGGCGCGCAACGCTGGCTTGCCCTGCCCGGCCTGCCACGCTTTCAGCCATCCGAACTGGTTAAGCTGGCGTTACCCTTAACCGTTGCCTGGTATATGGCGAGCCGGCCGGTGCCGCCGCGCTTTTTCGATCTGTTTAAAGCCATGCTGATTATCGGTTTGCCGACCATTCTGATTCTGAAACAGCCCGATCTTGGCACCTCCATTCTGATCAGTGCGTCCGGTATTCTGGTGCTGTTTTTTGCCGGCATGTCCTGGACATTAATCCTGTCTATGATCGGGGTTGTCGCAGCCTGTGCGCCGCTGATGTGGTTTTTTGTCATGCGCGAATATCAGAAACAGCGCGTTCTGACCTTTCTTAATCCGGAAAGTGATCCGCTCGGTTCCGGCTGGAATATTATTCAGTCAAAGACCGCCATCGGTTCCGGTGGCATCGACGGTAAAGGATTTTTACAGGGAACCCAGTCACAGCTTGAGTTTCTGCCGGAAAGCCATACCGATTTTATTATCGCCGTACTGGCAGAAGAACTTGGTCTGATTGGTGTACTGGCTCTGCTGACCCTGTATTTTCTGATTATTATGCGCTGTCTCTATCTTTCCTCCCGCTGCGAAACTTTATTCGGCCGTTTGTTGTCCGGTAGTCTGGCCGTTACGTTTTTTATCTATGTATTCGTAAACATAGGTATGGTCAGTGGCATATTACCAGTGGTCGGCGTACCCTTACCACTGGTGAGCTACGGTGGCACCTCGGTAGTCAGCCTGCTGACGGCTTTCGGCTTAATTATGTCCATGTACACCCACCGGCAGAATTAGGATACAGATTTATGCGTTTTTTCCGTGACACCCTGAACACACTGAGCAGCGTTTTGTTGTTATGCGCTGCCCTGCCCGTTTCTGCGGCTTACGATCAGCATCCGCGCAGTGAAGAATTTATTGCTGAAGCCAGCAAAGAATACAAAATTGATCCGGCCGAAATCCGCACCTGGCTGACCCATGCAGAAAAGCTGGATTCCGTTCTTGAAGCCATTGCCCGGCCGGCCGAAAAAGTAAAAGAGTGGGACGAATATCAGGATATTTTCCTGACCAAAAAACGCATTACGGCCGGCAAAGCCTTTCTACAGGAACACGCCGCTTTATTGCAGAAAGCAGAGCAGGAATACGGTGTCGATAAACACATTATCGCCGCCATTATTGGTGTCGAAACCTTTTACGGTACCCGCCAGGGAAATTACCGCGTACTCGATTCCCTCGCCACACTGGCCTTTGATTATCCGCAGCGGCCATTATTCTGGCGTGAATTAAAAGCCTTTTTCGCCCTCGCCCGCGATGAAAAAATCGATCCGGCCAGCATCAAAGGTTCCTACGCCGGCGCCATGGGCTATGGCCAGTTTATTCCGACCAGTTTCCTGCATTACGCCGTGGATGCCGATAAAGATGGCAAACGCGATCTGTGGGGCAACCCGGCCGACGCTATTTTCAGTGTTGCCAACTATTTCAAACGCCACGGCTGGCGCAGCGGTGAAGCCGTCACTCAGCGTGTGCGCGTCAGCGGTAAAAAGTACGAAGACATCATCAACGACAGCCTTAAGCCGAAATGGACGGCTGCTGAATTAAAGGCACTGGGCGTTGAACCAACGATCAAGATCGCGGATGACCGTTCCGCCAATCTTATCCGCCTCCAGGGTAAAGTCGGCGCCGAATTCTGGCTCGGCGAACATAACTTCTACGTTATCACCCGCTACAACCACAGCCGTCTGTACGCCATGGCGGTGTATCAGCTGAGTGAGGCCCTGCGTTGAGAGCGCTTTCTTTTCTGCTGGCACTGACTCTGGTGCTGGCAGGCTGTACCACCTCGCGTTATCAGCACGCCAACGATTTCACCCCGGCAACCGTTGCCGACATCCATAACCTGAAAGAGCCGGAACCCAAAGCCGAACCGCGCAGCAGCATGGGTAACCCACGCAGCTATAAAGTTTTCGGCAAGGAATACCGGGTGATGGACAGTGCCAACAACTACAAAGAACGCGGCATTGCCTCCTGGTATGGCATGAAATTTCACGGTCACCGTACATCCAACGGTGAAATTTATGATGTTTACCAATTCACCGCCGCGCACAAGACTCTGCCATTACCCAGCTATGTGCGTGTTACCCGGGTGGATAACGGCAAATCCATTATTGTGCGGGTAAATGACCGCGGTCCGTTTCACGAAGGCCGCATCATCGACCTTTCCTACGCGGCGGCCGTTCGTCTTGGTATCAATAAAATGGGTACCGCTCAGGTCGATGTGGAAGTCGTCACTCCTCCACACGCCCACAGCGTACGCTGGGTGCAGGTCAGCGCACTGTCAGATGCCGCCGCCGCTCAGCGTCTGCAGGCCAGTCTGCAGCGCTCACTGGCGCCCATGACCTGGCCGGTCAGTATCAGTACTCAGGATGGTGGTGCCGGTTTGCATAAGGTACGCATCGGGCCGGTGCCGGAAGGAGACGATCTGCAGGCGGTGCTGGACCGTCTGGATCAGCTGAATATCCGCCAGCCACTGTTGCTGGCCGCGCATCAGCTGAACTGATCAGGCGCACATAAAAAAAAGGGGCCATGACGATAAACATCAGGCCCAGAGGCAAGGTACTCAGCGCAGAAACAGTAAAACTAAAGCGTGCAGGCCCGGCTTATTCGCCAGTGCCGTGTTTTTCGATGTCTTTCTTCACAGCCCAGTAAACACCGCCAAAAAAGGCGCAGGTCAGGGCAACAATAATCAGGCCGGAAAATACAACTTCATCCATAAACATAGTGCTCACCTCTCAGTTAAGCCGTGCCATTCGGGGCGTTGATGACAACGTCATTGCGTTTGCGATGAGTTCACTTTAGCAAGGGTCTGAGAGGCGGAATTGATGTATATCAACGAAAAAATCGCCCCGAGATGAGGTTGATACAGAGCTTGATGCACATCAAATAACCACATAGTTATCATGACTAATGGTGCGAACCTTGCTATTTAAATAAGAAGAACATCAACAAGAGGCCCGGCTTTCATCCCTGCCGGCCCTGTTCCCTTTGTCGCAGCAGACAGCCTCCACTTATTGGTATTTAGCGTCAGGCAGTGCACACTAGACACACTGGCGACCATAAAGGACTCGACAAGGTGAAAGGACCAATAACACACGCTGCCTCACTGCTGCTGTGCGGATCATTGCTTGCAGCGCCTGTCCTGCAGGCCGCAGAGCAAACGGCGCCAGCGACCTCTCCGGCAATCAGCACCGCTAACAGCAAAACAACAGCGCCGACACTGGCCGCGGCCAATCAGCAACTGTCGCAGCTGGTTCAGCGTCATGATTACCAGAGCGCCTATCAGCTGGCTCTGCCGCTGCTCAGCCTGTATGAGGGCGACCCATCCTTTGATTTCTACTACGCCTTCAGCGCCGCCCAGCTTGGCTATTTCAACGAAGCGGTCTTCAGTTTCGAACGCCTGAGCAGCAACTACCCCGGCGTTGCCCGCTATCGTCTGGAGTTAGCGCGTGCTTACTACTACCTGGGCAACTACGACGCCGCCGAACAGGAATTCCGTCAGGTCAAACGCAGCGACCCGCCCGCTCAGGTGCAGGACACCATTGACCAGTTTTTACAGCGCATTCAGCAACAGCAGCAGACCGCCATGCCGGCCTGGGCAGGTTTTGTTTCTTTCAGCGGCGGCTATGACTCCAACTACAACACCGCCACCGATCTTAATGAAATCGACCTGCTCGATGGCTTACTGACCGCCCGCCTGAGCCGTGATCAGCGCGCCAAAAGCAGTGGCTATTATCAGCTGCGCGCTCAGGGCAGCTATATCAGCCCGCTGACCCGGCGCAGTGCTGTTGACCTGCAGTTTGGCGCCAGCCGCAAAGACAACACCGCCGACGACCTGTTCGATCTGGATAATCTCTACGCCAGTGGCGGCATGCGTATGCTCCGTGGCCGTCATAATCTGCGTTTCGGCGGACGTTACAGCCATTACTGGCTGGGCGGAGAAAACCTGCTGTCAGACATCTCGGCCAACCTCGAATGGAATTACCAGCTGAACCACGCCTGGCAGAGCCAGACCCGGCTGACCCTGAGCAGTCAGGACAACAGGCTCAATGATGATCTCGATCTGCTGCAGGCCGAACTGCAGGCCGGCGCAATGTTCTCCGACGGCTCTTTTTCCAGCCAGTTTGCTCTGGTACTGGCCAGTGATGACGGCAAGCAGGACTACCAGGCTCGCGATACCCTCGGTCTGAACCTCAGCGTGCAACAGCTGCTGAGCATTCACAGCAGCCTGTACGCCAGCCTGATTCTGCGTGACTACCAGTTTCAGGGGGCTTTCCCGGCCGATAATCTGCTGGCCGGTGGCGAAACCCGTGCCGACCAGATGACCCAGCTGGTCGCCGGTTATGGCTACACCCTGTCGCCCGATCTGACCCTGTATACCCAGGCCAGTCAGGTCCGCTACACCAGTAACCTTCCGGTATACGAATATGAGCGCACGCTGTTCGAAGCGGGCATCAACTGGACATTCTGATGGAGGCCACCATGCACCGGATTACACGCTCAGCCTGTCTGCTGCAGGCAATGATTATTCTGACCATGTTGTTTGCCCTGAATTCTGCCCGCGCAGCTGAACTGGCCGGCCATATCATCATGGTCAAAGGGGATGTCAGCGCACAGGCCGCCGATGGCAGCCGCCGCAGCCTGAAGCGCCGTGATGAGGTGTACCCCAGCGATATAATCCGCACCGGTTCCGGCAGCCGCGTACAGATCCGCTTTATCGACAACGCCCTGCTCGCCTTGCAGGAAAACAGCCAGCTCAGCATTCATGCTTACCAGCAACAGGACGCCGATGGTCAGGGCGGAAAAGTGCTGATGGAACTGGTCGAAGGCGGCTTCCGCACCCTGACCGGCAGCATAGGTAAAGGCAATAAAGAGGCCTATAAGGTCGACACTCCGGTCGCCAGCATCGGTATCCGCGGTACGCTCTACAGCGTCATGCTGGCCAAAGGGCAGCTGCTCGCCGGCGTCTGGAAAGGCGGCATCAGCCTGTCTTCCGGGCAGGGTAATTTTAACCTTGGTCAGGATGCCGACTTTAACTTCGGTGTGCTCGGTGCTCAGGGCTTCCAGGGCATGCTGTCTGCGCCTCAGCAACTGGACAGCCCGGACGCGGAAATCTCTGCCACGAATATCACCGGCGTCAGCAGCGAATCGCCTCAGGGGGAGATGCCACCTCCGGCTGACGACGTTTTTGCCGGCTTCCCGCTGAACAACGCCATGCTGGATAATGCCGTCCCCAACCCTTTCGATCAGGATGCCAACAGTGGCAGCGAAGAGGCACTGGGCGACGGTGGTAACCTGATCAAGAACTCTCCGGATGTACGCCTGACCCTGGAAGAATTCAACGCCTATAAAGAAAGCACCACCCTCGGCAGCATGATCGTAAACGGCAAGTCCGTTGCCGTGCAGGCCTTCCGTGATGAACGTGGCGAGCTGGTGTTTGTCTCCGTCGATGATACTAACAGCACCGACATCACCCGCTACAGCGGCCTCACCGATGCCACGCAGCTGCCTTCCGAACTGACCGGGCTGGCCGGGGTGGAATGGGGCATCTGGAATGGCGCAACAGACGTACCGGTCAGCCAGCAGCTGGATGAAAACTCACTGACCGTTACCCCGGTCACCTCACCGGTAATGTGGGTTGTGGCCGAACCTGCGCTGCAAAGCAATATTCCGACCGACGGCACGGTTTCTTTCGGCGGCAACCAGGCACTGGGCATCGACAGCGAAGGCAATAAGCTGCTTTACGCCGATGGTAGCTTCACGCTGGATTTCGCCAGCGGCGCCATCAGTAACGGCTTTCTCAGTGCCAGCTATGAGGACGCCACCGGCAGTGGCCAGAGCATTGGCGGTAACTTCTGGAATGCCGACTTTACCGGCAGCATCCGCGCCAGCGGCAGCAATCAGAACAGCGCCCTGGTAGAGATGAAATTCGGCTCGGGTTCACACGGTGAAGGGGGTCCGGTACTGGATGCGGCGGCCAGCTATTTCAACGGCATACTGGTTGCTCCGGCCGGAGAAGTATTCACTGGCAATTTCTATCTGGTGGATGTCGGCGGCAACAGCGCCGCCGGTATTGTTGCCTGGCCGCAGACGCAGTTAACGCAGCCCTGAACTCCGGCGGCAGGCAGCTATAAACGCCCTGCTCTGCGCCTGACAACGGCCCGGGTTTTCCGTGTTACTTCTCGGTATGACGGAAAACCCCATCCCAGTCCGCGCCCAGATCCTGCTGACGCAGATGTTCGATACGCTCGCTGTACACCTGATACAAACGCCGTGGCTGGCGCTGCCAGAGTTCACTGAAAACCTGCTGAGCTTCCGCCCAGCGGCGGGCAAAATAATGCTCGGTCCCCTGCTGCTGCAAGGCCAGTTCCTGGCGTGTTGCCTCATCCACTTCGCTGGCCAGTCCCAGTGGCTGATACACACGAATGGGTTCGTTTTTGCCTTTCACCTGAATACGGTCGATATAGCGGTACACAAACTCCGGCGCCTGCGCCTGGGTCTGTTCACCAACCAGAACCGGCACGCCATAAAACTTGGTGATACTTTCCAGCCTTGAGCCCAGATTCACCGCATCCCCCAGCACGGTATAAGCCCGGCGGTAGGAGGAGCCCATGTCGCCGACATTCATCGGCCCGGTGTTAATTCCAATACCGATTTCAATCGCCGGCCAGCCTCGGGCAATAAATTCCTCACGCAGCGAGGCCGTAACGCGCTGCATACTGAGCGCTGCCTGTACCGCATGACAGGCATGACGTTCGTCATCCAGTGGCGCGCCCCAGAAAGCCATCACCATATCGCCGACGTATTTATCGATGGTGCCTTCATTATCAAAAATCACTTTGGTGATGGGCGTGAAGTAGCTGTTAAGCAGTGCCTTAAGATCAGCGGCCGACAGATTTTCAGAGATATTGGTAAAGCTGCGGATATCGCTGAACAGTACCGTCAGCTCTTTGCTTTCCCCGGCAAACTGATAAGCCGCAGGGTCATTCATCATGCGCTCGATATGCGCCGGCGGTACATACTGGTCGAACATCCCTTTCAGTAAGCGACGGCTGAGATTCTCGCTGACAAAGCCATACCCCAGATTAACAATGGTCAGCCCGCCAACCAGCAGCAATACCGCTGCCAGCGGTAAATCGAGGTTCTGATAGGACCACAGATAAAAATTGCCACTGATCACCAGTACAACCGCCAGACCACTCAGCAACATGGCACTGAAAGGCCCAAGCCGTGGCAGCCAGAATGACAGCACTATGCCAAACAACAACAGCTGGGCAAGCAGCGCACCCGCTTCCCATTCCGGACGGTATGGGAATTCATCATTAAGCAGGGCTTCGATCACATTGGCATGTACTTCCACCCCCGGATACTGCGTACCAACCGGCGTGGCACGCAGATCCGATAAACCGAGGGCTGAGGTGCCCACCAACACAATGGCACCTTCCAGCGCATCGTCGCTGATATTGCCATTGAGCACATCGGTGGCAGAAAAATAGGTAAAAGTACGCTTTGGCCCTTTATAGGGCACAATCACCCGGCCAGCGGCATCGGTACGTGCCAGCTGTCCCCCGACACCGGCATAGCGCAGTACATCAACATCGCCCAACGCAACCGTTTCCAGTTGCAAGGTGCGGTCGAACAGATAAGCCATCACCGTCGCCAGTGCCAGCGATGGGTACAGATCGTTACCATAGCGGATAACCAGTGGCGCCCGGCGGATCGCGCCATCAGCATCGGCAAAGGTGGTGACAAAGCCAGCACCGGCGGCAGCATCCTGCAGCAGTGGCAGATTGGCAGCATAGCCCGGCTTGGCGATCACCACCGAACGTCTGGCAGCCTCCACCGGCAACCGGTAGACCGGAGCCGGTAAACGACCCACGCTCACATTGCCCTCATCAAGAAAGAAAAAACCCAGCACCGTATCGGTCGCCGGTAATTCCTGTGCAAAATGAGTATCGGCATCAACCTGCCGGCGCCATCCTTCGGGCGCCTGCCAGCGCTCACCATCAACCGCCAGGCGCTTGCGGATATCGTCCACCGGGTTACGTTCCGGCTCAGAGAACACCACGTCAAAGGCCACAACCACTGCGCCATACTGCGCCAGTGTGGTTACCAGATCGGCGAGTTTGTGCCGGCTCCAGGGCCAGCGGCCTTCATGGGCAAGGGATTTTTCATCGATGTCGATAATGATAATTGGCTGCTCGCCACGTTCGGGCGGATGCCAGTCGAGTGCTGCGTTAAAGCGCAGGTCGTAAAGCAGAAAGTCGAGTCGTTTCAGCCAATGGCCGGGACTTTGCCCGGGCTGCAGGCTCAGCAGAATAAAATAAGCGGTCAGTAACACACCCAATAAAATGGGCAGACGCGTGCGAGACAATGATCCCCAGCGCATAGAGTCCCTCAGAAACGTCCCTGCATTGGGCGAACACTAGCACAGGCGCACTTTAATGTCGCACCAGCCGCAGTTCAGGCCATCACCACCTGACCGCGGTACACACGCTGGGTACGTTTGCTGACCCGCTCAGAATCATCCATCAGGCGCTGGCTGCCACGGTATACATGGCTGATTTCATGCAGCTCTGGTGGCTCCTGGGTTGGCAGAAACTCTTCAATCAGGGCCAGCAAATCACGGCTGACGCCGCTTTGCACCAGAACACGCAGGTCATGCTCAAGGGACGGTGAATCAAAGTGAATCACGCATCCCTGCTCGTCTTTCGCCAGTCGTTTGATCTTTTGCAGCAAAGCGATGTTATGACGGTTGAATTCCATGCAATCATCTCCGGTTAATAGCTACTATCAGAAGTCTCAGTTAAACGAAGTATTGCAACCCTCATACCATAGTTTGAATCTGTTCAGTTTTATTCGGCGCAGCCGCTCCGGTATGACGGCT
>NZ_DDCJ01000058.1:134620-137424 GCF_002335285.1 Thalassolituus sp. UBA2009 | reverse complement strand
GGCAAACCACTGGCCATCGCCTCCAGCGTTACCAGGCCAAAAGTCTCTGTCTGGCTGGGGAAGATAAAGGCATCGGCTGAAGCAAAATAACGCGCCAGCGTTTCACCGGTTTGCACACCGGCAAAGATAATCTGCGGATGTTCTCGCTCCAGCTCCGCCCGCATAGGACCATCACCCACCATGATCAGACGGGCATTGTTCCCCTGCGCCCGCAACGCCTGCCAACTGCGGATTGCCAGCGGAATATTTTTCTCAGCGGCAATGCGTCCGACATACAACAGCACAGGTTCAGCGCCAACCTGCCACTGCTGACGCAAAGCAATGCTGCGCCGGCGCGGATGAAACAGCTGGCAATCAACCCCGTGAGGCAGCACCGATACATTGCGGAAACCTTCGCTGCTTAATGCGCTTGCGATTTCACCCGCTGGCACCAGCGTGGCCGCCGTGCGGTTATGAAAACGCCGCAGCCAGGCCAGGGTCAGTGTTTTGATCCAGCCAAGGCCGTAATAGCTGCTGTAGCGATGGAAGTTGGTGTGGAAGGCACTGATAACCGGAATACCCTGCTTACGGGCCTGGCGCAGAGCAGAGTTACCCAGCGGGCCTTCGGTCGCAATGTACACCAGATCCGGCTGGAAACTTTGCCAGGCTCTGGCCACCCGGCGCCGGGCTGGTAATCCAAGCTGCAGATCCGGGTACATCGGGATGGTCAGGCCACGGCACCAGACTTCTTCGGTTTCAGGCAGCCAGTCGCTGCGCGGTGCCGTGCGGATAATCTGAATACAAAATTGTTCAGAGTTCAGTGCACTGAGGAGCTGGCGCAGGGAATTGGCAACGCCGTTAACGTCCGGAACATAGGTTTCCGTGACGATCGAAATGCGGATCTTGGCCATGGTTAAGCGGCACTCTGGTGATTATTCCACCAGTGTGACGCTTAACCCATGACAGTTTTATGAAGAGAGGAAGGAGTGTCAGCACTCGCCGGAAAGTTTGGACAAGCGATAACGCAGCTGACGCGGCGTCAGGCCGAGCACTTTCGCTGCCATGGTCTTATTTCCGCTGCATTTGGCAATTGCCGACTGAATGTCACTCAGTTCATCGGCCTGTACCCGCTGGTAAGGGCGGGCATAAAGTGTTTTGAAATTCGGCACCACCTGGGTGGCCAGCATATGGGCAATCTGCGCACCAAGAAAATTCACCAGCGCCAGATCGATATGGTCTGCCCGTGCACCACGCAGATCCATCACCAGCACCGCCAGCACCGACTGGCGCAACACCAGTGGCACCAGCAGACAGCGATCCTGCTGACACAAAGAATCGATAAAAGGTTCGAACCGCTCAGGGCGCTCGCTGCCATCTTTAATCACCAACCACTCACGTGATTCAAACTGACGGCACAGGGCATGCTGTACGGCGAAACTGTAAACACCGTTACTGACTCCGGTGGAACAGTACTGAGCTTTAAAACGGCTGGGAGAATCCGGTAAGGCTACGGAAACATTATTCAGTCCGCTGTTTTCGGCCACCAGCAACAACAGCTGCTGGATACTGTCCTCATCGTGGTAACGGCTTTCAATAATTTCGGTCACGCTGTTCAGCCAGGCCGATGGCATGGATGAAACGGGCATAACGGGCTGACGGTAATCCTGAATATCGGCAATTTTATACATAGGCTGCTCCTCCTGATAATCAGCCTTTCGCAAACTCCGTACCATGTTTTTATTTTGTTCAGGATGCGCTTAAAAACGGCTGATTACGGCCGGAAAGACAAAGAAAAAGAAGGATAAAGCGTGAAAAAATGCGCTATTTGTAAACAATGGAATATGGATATGTTCCAAGGCGGTGCACCTCCGGAACTGCAGTACCGGAGGCCACTACGGAGAAAGCGCCGCCTCAGGCTACGCCCGGATCATCACTCGGAAGGTATTCTTTCTGCAGCCAGCGGGCAAAGCCGCGACAGGCATCCTGACTGGTAAGGATTCCGGCCAGACGATCATTACGCATAATCAGCACCGCATTAACATGCTGTTCTGCCATCCCCATAAGAACGACATCCAGCCGGGTATGCAGATCAACCTGTTTAATCTGCCGGCGACACATATCACCGGCACTCAGGTCTCCGAGATCGCTGGAGGTATGACCCGGCTGTTGTGCCAGTTTGAGGTCTTCGATGGTCAGTAACCCGACAACCTCATGTTCGGCCATAACCGGCAGGTGATGGCAGTTATGAGATTTCATCAGTTCCGCGGCTTCGGCCAGTGGCAGACTTTCTTCCACATGAACCGGAAACGCCGTCATAATTTCTGCAATCGTAGGCATATGGCGCATAGCTGTTCCCTCAAAACGAATTCCGCAGGTCGCTGTACCGGATACTGACACCGGCACACAACGTACAGTACCCGGTACAGCGCTCAGACGCCAATGCGCCCCAGCGTATCCACTATCTGATGCAGAATACCCGCTAAGGTCGGATGTTCCTGCTCAAAACGAATCGCCTGCTCCTGCACCCGCTCGCCGATATCAGCCGCATCACTGTTATCCATGGCATTGATATCACGGGCAATGCTGTGCAGTAACTCCAGACTGCTATCGTCCAGCTGGGGATTCTGTTGCAGGGTCTCGTGCAGCTGTTGCAGTTGTTGTTTGAGATCTTGTTGAGGCATAGAAGCAACTTCCTTGGGTTAAAGCCTGTTCATACTGTTGCTGTCAGTCTAACAACTGCAGCGGCTCAGGTGCTAATCCAAATCAAGAAAGCCTGTTCAGTAGAGCGCGTGAAAGCAGAATGGCATACCGCAGGCTTCAGCCAT
>NZ_DDCJ01000058.1:124382-134364 GCF_002335285.1 Thalassolituus sp. UBA2009 | reverse complement strand
TCCAGCCTCACAGCTTCAGGCAAAATCAGGCGCAGCGAATGCAGGATCGCGCTGTGGCTGGTCGACACCGGCACCCAGATTTGCGCCTTACCGGACATTAACTGCAGCAATTGCAGCAAACGCGCAGCATTAGTGCCGATCTGATCACGGGGGTTCACGTAGAAAAGGTAAATCGGGAGTTGTTCCGACAGAGACTGGCGTGCAAGCAGGTGCCAGACAAGAGGCATAGCATCTTCAATCAGTTCACTGAGCTGAGGCGTATAGCCCACGATTCCCAGAGAAGCAGAATCTGCCGGCAGATTAACGATATAAACACAGGCATCTGCACGCCCGCTGAGGGTTGATGGAACCCGCTGGATTCCTGCTCCGCCCCGCTCTGGGGACAATAGCTCCAGACTTGGTGCTGCGCTGCATGCAACCATAACCACTCCCTGTTGTTATTATTGCCGGACTCCTCTGCCGTTAGCAGATAAACAGAAGATATCCTTTATACTTTTAAGGTATAGACAAACAACAAGGCTGGCGCTAGCACCAGACAGACATTACTGCAGGAATTCACACCAGGTTCTTAAAAAATCTGGTGTTTTGGTCAGATGCCGGATGGCTCAGAGATCAAGCACTTCAACCAGTACGGTTTTAATAATAAAACCAACCATACCCAGCCCCAAACCAATCAGCAGAATCATCATCCCGAACTTACCGGCGTTGGCGCGCTTACCCAGGTCGTAAATAATGAAAAACATAAAGCCGATCAACAGTGTGACGCCAATATTCATTGCCCAGGTTTCAAACAGCTCTGCATTCATTCCGCGCTACCTTCCGGTGTACAGCTAAAAAGTGCGCGTATGGTACTCAGAGGCGGGCTCTGGCACCAGCCCGCAAGGCAATGCTGCGCCTGACTTGCTACCGCATCCCAGACGGTTATCATGGGCGGGCAGATGACCTGCATAATAATAAACAAAGGTCCTGATTATGTTTTCTAACGCCTCACGCCACCTGTTAATCCTTTTTGCTGTTCTGCTGTGCAGCCTGTCTTCCGCCCATGCAGATACCGTCAAACGTACCTTCTGTGTATTCGATCCGGTCGGTGCCAAAGGGCCGATATTCGACGCCATGCGTGATTACCAGACCAGCGCCCTGTCCTGGGGAACCGAACTGGAGTTAAAGGCCTATACCAACGAAGCCGTCGTACTGGCCGATTTTAATGCCGGTCATTGTGACGCTATGGGCGTCACAGGCACGCGCGTTCGTCCCTATAACGCCTTTACTGCCAGTATCGAAGCGCTGGGCGGCATCAGCGATTATCAGCAGTTACAGGATTTAATCGGCATGCTCGCCAAACCTCAGGCCAGCAAATATATGCTGCAGGGTGATTATGAGGTGGCCGGTATCATGCCTGGCGGTGCGGTATATATTTACGTACGCGATAAGGCCATCAATTCAGTCGAGGCAGCAGCCGGCAAGCGTATCGCCACTCTTGATTACGACAAGGCTTCGGTAAAAGTGGTGGAACACGTGGGCGCCACCATGGTGCCATCCAGCGTCGCCACATTTGCACCGCGTTTTAATAATGGCGATGTTGACGTTGCCTATGCACCCGCCATCGCTTATCAGCCTTTCGAAATGTACAAAGGGCTGGGGGAAAACGGAGGTATTTATCGCTTCAGCATGGCGCAGATGAATTTCCAGCTGCTGATTCACAGCAAGCGCTTCCCGCCACAATTTGCACAACAGAGCCGTGAGTTTGCCTTCCGTAATTTTGATAAAGCGATGGAACATATCCGCGTCGCGGAGGCCGGAATCCCGGAGAACTACTGGATCGACCTGCCGCAGAAAATGATGGATGAGTACAAAGAAATGTTGCGTCAGATCCGTCTGGAACTGACCGCCGAAGAGGTTTACGACCCACGGATGATGAAGCTGATGTTCCGTCTGCGCTGCCGTACTAATCCTGGCCATTTTGAATGTGCTGAAAAGGCCGAAGGCTGATTCCAACCCCATTAACAGGGATTCGCTGCGTGCGGTGAGCGTTAACAGTTACCGCACGTCCCCTTGGTCCGCCATGAAGGCATCTTCATACGCGCGGATATCCTTTACAATTCAGCCAGACCCCTGATTCTGTACTCTACCCGACCCGGCCACATCATGGTGATTTTCAGCCTATGACAGACTTCGATTACTGCATTATCGGCGGCGGTGTTATAGGCCTTGCCTGTGCTTATGAACTCAGCCACCACGGCTCCGTCCTGCTGCTGGAGCAAAATAACCGCTTTGGCGCAGAAACCAGCAGTCGTAACAGCGAAGTCATTCATGCCGGTCTTTACTATGCACCAGGCTCACTGAAAGAACGTCTGTGCATCGAAGGCAAGCAGCGCCTGTATCGGTTCTGTGAAGCCTTTGATGTTCCCCGCAAAGCTATCGGTAAACTGATTGTCGCCCCCGAAAGTGGTCAGGAACAGCTGACACAGCTGCTGCGCAAAGGCCGTAATCTGGGGATTCCCCTGCAGTTGCTTGATCAGCAGCAGCTGCAGGATATGGAACCTCAGGTGCGCGGTTATGCGGCGCTTTACTCTCCCACGACGGGTATTATCGACAGCCACAGTTATATGGAGCGTCTTGCCCAGCAGGCTGAGCAACGCGGTGCCCTGCTGCTCAAACACTCGCGGGTTGTCTCCGCCAGCGAGCGCGATAATGGATGGCAGATTGAAGTATGCAGCATGGATGGTGTAAGCAGTATCCGCTGCGCAGCACTGGTCAATGCCGCTGGTCTGCAGGCCCAGAAGATGGCCCACGCACTGGGCATTAAAGAAAGCCGGATTCCAAAGCTTTATCTCTGTCGCGGGCATTACTTCAGCTACCAGAGCAAAAACCCTTTCCGGCATCTTATCTACCCGCTGCCGGAAAAGAATCTGGCAGGGCTGGGCATTCATGCCACCCTCGACCTTGGTAATCAGCTGCGCTTCGGCCCTGATACCGAATATCTGTCAGACGACACCCCGGATTACCGGGTAGACCCGGCGCTGGCGCCCGCGTTCGCCAGGGCCATTCAGCGCTACTTTCCCGGCCTGAAAGAACAACACCTGCAGCCAGATTACGCCGGTATCCGTCCCAAACTGCACACAAAGCATGAGACTGCAGCCGACTTCAATATCCAGCGTCCTGATAACCGTGCCCCCGCGGTTCATCTGTTTGGGATAGAAAGCCCGGGCCTGACCGCTTCTCTTGCTATTGGCACTTTTGTAACAGAAATGTTACAAAAGTAGGTTCAGGTGTTGCCAAAAACGCCCTGCCCATGGCTACGGGCCGAAGCAATTCATCTAAAAAATCATAGAGTTATACGATCTGATGCAGTTAGTACGGCGGATTGTGCATTTATGTTACAGCCAAACTACACTGTAATCCGACAAGCCGCAGATGATGAACAATCGGCTTACGAATGCTCACCATAACTCCCTGATACGACACAAGCATGAGACAACGAACTGCTAATCTGAAGAACAGTTGTTAAGACAAACAGTTTGAATGAACAGGGGAACCCTATGAGTCAAGCGCTGCCTGTGAAACAAGCAGAGGTCAGCTACGGAGATGTCAGCACAATATTGTCTGCCAAAGTGATGATCCCGATAAACTGTGACCACTGCCAGCAGGACACCGACATCAGTATCGAAACGCTGAAAAGCAAACACGGTATTCTGTGCGAGCACTGCAGTAATGTCCGCACCTTCAGCACCACAGAAATGCGCCTGATGCGCATGCTGCTGGCTCAGGCCGGCTACCACTTCGCACTCTGAAAGCGCTTTGCCCGGCCTCAGGACAAAGCGCAGAACCTCAGACTGCCAGTAACCTCGGCAGCAACAGGGACAGGTGACGGCGCAGGGTGGCTGACACTTCTGCCAGATCCGGCTCTTCTTCATTTTTCAGCAAAGCGCTGTACTCCAGCGAATGGAATAAGCCCAGCAAAATTTCAGCATCAGCTTCCGGCGCATCTGAGTTGGCCACATTGCGGAAAAATTCTGCCGCTTTATCAAACAGCGCTTTACGATGCATCTGTGCCAGCTTGCGGATACTTTCATTAACGATGGCTTCATAACGGAATGCCTGCTCGGCAATCAACATATCGCGCTGACCGATAATCTGCTCATGCATGTACACCGTGAGCTGTTCCACCATAAAGTCCACCAGCGCCTTCTGGCCTTCCGGACTGCTGATATCTGTGCCTGCCATACTGGCCATCGGCTGATAAAACTGGTGAGTGAATTCGTTAACCACTTCCAACGCCTTCTCCGTATACAGGGTGAAGGTGTCGATAATCAGTTCCTGAATATCCTTAAAGTAATAAGTGGTCGCCGCCAGAGGAACGCCGGCTTCTTTCGCAACAGCGCGATGACGGATCCCACGAACCCCCTCACTGATTACAATACGTAATGCTGCTTCCAGAATAATCCGACGACGCTGCTCGCTCTTGGCCCGGCTGGCTTTTCGCCCCTGATATTGTAAGGGCTTGCTTTTATTTATTGCTGTTTCAGCAACCAATGCCATGTTCGTCTCTCCGAATGTTTCACAGATATAGCCATTATTATGCGGATTGTCCGACGAAAGAAAAATGGCAAATATAAGCACCAAGGTACCACTTGAGCATATTTCATACTTTAGAGTGGCAGGATTTGTCCCACTCAAAACTGTACTTTGGTACAAAAATTGGGTTTTATAAGCACAATAATAATAATCTCAGGACCCAAGTATGCTCAGCAGCCTCAACCTTCGGCAAACCTCTTTGCAGACCCTGACACTTCTCTCGCTACTGAGCTGCACCGCAGTCCAGGCAGATGAGCAGGCTAAACTCGCCTTTCTGCAGCAACAGTTTGATAACAGCGCCAGCCATTCCCGCCTGTGGCAGGATGGCTGGTTTGGATTATTTGCCGGTGTAACCGCCCTGAACGGCATTGCCTATACGCAAACCGACGGCGAGCACAACAAATATGACCGTGCTGTAGGCTTTACGACCAGCTTCCTCGGTGCTGCCGATATGTTGCTTAATCCGATGCAGACCCATCGCTTTGCTGAGGATCTGAAAGCCATGCCAGAAACGGATAATACGGCCCGGCAGCTGAAGCTGGCACAGGCCGAGCAATGGCTTAACACCGCTGCCGAGCGTGAAATCTATGAGCAAAGCCTGCTGAATCATTTTCTGGCCGGTCTGGTAAATGGCCTTGCGGGTCTTGCCGTTGCCTACGATGACAAACGTCCCGCAGATGGCTGGATGACCTTCGCTACCGGCATGATCGCCTCCGAAGTAAAAATTTACACCTCGCCGCAGACAATGACGGCAGCGCGCGAACAGTACCGCAATGGCAACCTTGAGGCAGCAACGGCAAAGTCTGACGCACCTTACTGGCAGGTTGCCGCTTTCGGGCCTGTCTTGAGCGCTACTTACCACTTCTGAGAACCCGCTAACCGCTCCGTAAGTCCCGCCACTCCTGGCGGGACTGCTGTTTGCTCAGCGCCTCTTCAGTAGTGGCACAGCTTCTGCATTCTCCGCTTAACGCCGGAGAATATGATTTATGCTTAACGCCCTTACCAGCTACCTGCAACAACAGTCGCCCCTGATTCCGGATCACAATCCGGCAGACAGCGTCGCGGGCGGACAGATCGGAGCTACCGCAGCCGTATCTGCTGCCAATACTGGCAATGCAGAAAGCACCGCCGGAGCCCACCCATATTCTCCTTCGCAACGCGCGTTAATGGTCAGCGCTGTAGCCAGCGATTTCGATGTGCGCTCCCTGCCTGCCGGAGAAGTCGGTGAATTTCAGAACCGCCTGCAACAGTACGGCCTGATCGCCGGGCGCGACCTCAACGCCTTTGCCCTGATCAATACTGCCCGGGCTGAACTGGATGACAGTGCCGAACTGGATACGGTGGCCATTCTCGATGAAGCCCGCCAGCAGTTTGGTGAGCGCGGCACGGCCTACTCTGAGCGCCAGCAGATCAACCGCTTGCATACCCTGATTCAGAATCTGGCTTCCGCCCGTCTGCCGCAGTAATTACGCCTCCTGTGGCAGACATAACATGCAGTTCTGCCCCGCCTTCCCTATAATGTCCGACTTTTTTATTTCAGGAGTCCGACATGCGCTTTCCGCTGCTCGCTGCTTTCAGCCTGCTCAGTTTCACCGCCCAAGCGATTACCAACGTTGAAGAAAAGCGCGCCGGCGACGATCAGCTGGGCTGGTCCGGCAAAGCGGAGATCGGCTTTGATGCGGAATCCGGCAACAACGAAAAACGGAAGTGGAATCTGGGCCTGAACGGCAACTGGCAGGATGATAACAAGCGCTTTTTCACCTGGGGCAACCGCAGCTACGAATCCAGCAACGGTGAACGCACCGACGATGACACCTTTATCCACAGCCGTCTGGTGCTGAACCGTCGTGACACCTGGTCTGAAGAGTTTTATGCCCAATACGAACGTGATCCCTTTGCCGCTCTGGCACACCGGGCCCTGATCGGTGCCGGAATGCGTTACCAGCATGCGTTTGATGAGCAGACCCGTCTGTATCAGGGCATTGGTTTGTTTCATGAGGAAGTGCGGGAACGGGTACTCGACGAAGATAACAGCAGCCAGCTCACCCGTCTGAGCCTGTATACCCATATTCAGTGGAAACTGGCCTACAGCAAGCTGCAGAGCACCCTGTATTTTCAGCCATCGGTCGACGAGCCTTCAGATCAGCGCGCCTTATGGCAGCTGGCAGTCACTTTACCTCTGGGCACTCATACCGATCTGAAGTGGCAATGGCAGAGCCGCTGGGATACCCGTCCGCCGGAAGGTACTGAATATCACAACCACCAGACTCAGCTGAAACTGGTGGTGCGTTTCTGACCAACATTCAGCCTTCTGCCAGCCTTGCTGTCAGAGGGCTTTTTCCATCCACTCGTTCAGCCAGAACAGGGCGTCCTCATCCGGAGTAACGGTTTCGGTAGCATCGATGGTGACACGAGGTACCGGTGCACTGCCCTGCAGTTCAAAGAAGCGCTCTTCGAACAGTGCGCCAGCCCCACAGAAAGTGGCATCGTAAGAGCTGTCACCGAGGCTGATCACCCCAAACGGCTTACCATTCTGCAGTGGGAATTGTTCTTCGAGTTCAACATAAAAAGGGGCGATAGCGGCCGGTAAATCACCACGCCCGGTGGTCGATGTGCAGATTAATACAGCATCGCACTGGCTGGCGTTTAATGCACTGACGCTGGGCTTATCGTCTAACACAACCCGGTGACCGGCTTGCTCCAGTTGCTGCTGTACCGCTTTGGCAACAATCAGCGCCGTCCCCGTTACACTGCCAACAGCAAGATAAATAACAGACATAAGGCCTCCGCAAAAAGCGGCGATTATACGCAATCAAGGCCGGCAGAAATACTTCAGCGGAACAGCAACCATACGGCCTCAATAACCGGCCGGAACCTGCAGGCGCTGGTTTTCTTTCTCAATATCAGCCTGCAACGAACGGAAGCGGCTTTCCAGCTCGCGCCGTGTCCAGACGCTAAGCGTGCCGTGCGCCCGGCATAACTGCAGGGTTTCTTCAAACACGCTGCGGATAGATTCCGACAACTCCAGAGCGGTCATGGTCTGCAGCAACAGCGGCAGGGCGATGCTCCATTCCATCTGCTGCTCGTTCAGGTCCTGACACACAAACCAGTCATTTAATAATTCAGTGAACAACGGCAGGGGCTCCCGCTGAGCGCGGTTATCGCTCAGTCCCGCATCTTCCAGCGCACGGTTTACCCGGGCCAGAACCTGCAGAGGTGATGGTGCAGAGGGTTCGGCGGACATAGCCATATCTCCCATTCATGCTTTACTTGTAATAGTGCCTGTTTAATGAGTGTTGACAGGCCTTCATTTCATTCAGCATAGACGTACTTACACTGACCCATGGATAATTCCGGAAAGCCAACACCACCCGCTCTGGATATTGAAAGCTTTTTCAACAATCTTATTCAGCGTCTGTTCCCTGTCTGGTACGCCGGCCAGGCGGCGAAAGAACTGTCTTTGCCCCCACTGGGAACCATCAACCCCAACAGTTTCCTCAGCCACCGCTGGCTCAGTCTGCAGGCTGTGGTTAAATCTCTGCATGAATCACTGCAAGCCTCCGGCAAAGACTGGCAGCCATTGATTGATCTAATGGAAAAACTGCTGATCGAAAAAGAATATAAACGGCCGCTATCAATCACGGCAATCGAGGGTGTGGAATTCAGTCATCAGGAACAGGACTGGCCCAACCTGCATGCCTATGCAGAACATAATTGCGCAGACATCATGCTTGAAAGCGCGGACGATTTTGAGCAGGCGCTGCATACGGTGTTTCCCGATGCGGCCAAACCTCACCGGGTGGTCTACCGCGAGTGGGATGGCCGTTATTACTGGGTGAATAAAGAGGAGCCGCGCCTGTTTGCAGCTACCCTGCTGTACGCTCAGCAAAAGCAGCGGGACGCATCCATTCCGGCGCTGATCAACGTGGAAAGCCTGAATACCAAGGTTCTGGATCGTCTGCGCAACGATTACTGGCTGCTGTTGATGCAACGTGACAGCGCCTACATTATGCATGATCTGCTCAGCCGTGCAGACCTGCCTGTGGTACTGGCCGAATTTGAATGGCGGCGCAGTGATCTGGTCTTTTTGGTTGCACGAAAGAACAACCGCAAGATCAACCGCATTCTGCTGAATCTGCTGAATAATCGCTCAACTCAGCAGATTACCGAGTTCGGCCGCTTTCTGACGCGCCAGCATTTTCCTTTCCGTAATCACTGACCGGATGTATCTCACCTGCCTCCGGCGACCATAAAAACTCAGCATTTTTATACGAACGACAAGTATCATTCGTGCCCTTTACACAGCGTATAGCTCTTGATTTAACGCTAAAGCCTGTCATCCTATCGCCCAATATAACAATAACGGTATTCACATGATCCGAGGTACTTGGAGCCTGACCGAACCTCTGGTTCCGGTAAATATTCCGGCAACCATGATCCGTGTCGGCGCAGAAAAAGGGATAACCAGCGATGTCCTGCTGCAGAACACCGGCATCAGCCCCGAGCAGTTATCCGACCCGTCGGCCCGTCTGACCTATCAGCAGATGCTGTTATTGGCCGGCAATCTGATGCGTGATTATCCTGAAGAAACGCTGGGTCTGGATCTCGGCAAAGCCATCAATATCAATCAGTTTGGTATGCTCGGCTACGCCATTCTCAGCTGTGCCGACTTGCGCAGTGCGTTGCGCCTGGGCCTGAAGTATCACTCTCTGGTTGATCCTGCGTTTACTTTTGAAGTGGTCGATCAGGGCGATACCACCGCCGTACGCCTGACATCCCATATCCCGTTTGAACATATGTATCGCCTGATGTGCGATGTGTTCATTGCTATCTTTGCCACCCTTGCACGTTTTCTGACCGGCAAAGAGATCGACGCCCGTGAAGTGCACCTGAACCATCCGATGCCGGGCTATGCCGACGAATATCAGCACCTGTTTAACTGCCCTGTACTGTTTGATCAGCCACGCACCGAATTTATTATCGACAGCGTGCTGCTCGATACCCCGCTGGCGATGGCCGACCGTGCCACCGCCGCCATGGCGGAAAGCCAGTGCGAAGAGATCCTGGCCCGTATGGGACCGAAAGAAGGCATCGTCGCCAAGGTACGCCGTATTCTGCTCAGTAATCCCGGCACCTTTCCGCCGGTGGATGTGGTTGCCAGCCATCTGGCAACCTCAACCCGCACCCTGAGCCGCAGCCTGCAGGATGTTGGTACCTCCTATCAGCGTATTCTGGATGAAGTACGCAAAGAGATGGCGATTGAGTACCTGCGTAATTCCAGCCTGCCGATCGAAGAGATCGCCGCTCTCGTTGGCTACAGCGACCCATCCAACTTCCGTAAAGCATTCCGCCGCTGGACCCAGCACGCGCCGTCTTACTACCGCGAAGAACGCGGACTCTGACCCCG
>NZ_DDCJ01000058.1:117910-124121 GCF_002335285.1 Thalassolituus sp. UBA2009 | reverse complement strand
GACTTCACCAGACCGTCACAGGGCTGAAACATAACTGTCATACTGCACCCGCAAAGTGAAAGTCACACTCAACCTGTCAGCGATGACCTATGACTTTGACTGCGAGTTCTTCCACGCTGCAACGCGTGACCATAGTGACCGAGACCTTTGCACCGGAAATCAACGGTGTCGCCAATACGCTCGGTCATCTGGTTCGGGGGCTAATATCACGCGGTATCGAGGTTCAGGTGATACGCCCGCGTCAGCACCGCAACGATCTCTCCAGCAGTCAGGGCAAACTGCACAGCATTACCCTGCCCGGCCTGCCGATTCCCGGTTACAACGCCCTGCGCTTTGGTTTTCCGCTGATTGGCCGCATCCGTAAAGCTATCAACCGTTTTGCCCCGCAGGCGATCTATGTCGCCACCGAAGGGCCTATGGGTTGGGCTGCGGTCAGTGCCGCCCGCGCCAGTGGCATTACTGTACTGAGCGGCTTCCACACCAATTTTCACCAGTACATTGAGCACTACCGCCTTGGAGCACTGGAAGGCCTGGCTTACCGTTACCTGCGCTACTTCCATAACCGTACCAACGGCACTCTGGTGCCGACCCGCATTCAGCGCGATGAACTGGATGCCCATGGTTTTCACAATGTACGGGTGATGGCCCGTGGCGTTGACAGCCAGTTATTCAGCCCGCAAAAACGCAGTGCTGAACTGCGCAAACAGTGGGGTGTACGCGAAGACGATCTGGTGCTGCTGTACGTCGGCCGCATTGCCGGTGAAAAGAATATGGATCTTGCACTGGCCACATACCGCCGCCTGCTGGCTGCCGATGAGCGGGTGAAACTGGTGCTGGTCGGTGACGGCCCGGCGCTGGCAGGCATACGTGAGCATTACCCGGCGGTGATTTGTTGCGGTATGCAACGTGGTGAAGACCTTGCCCGTCACTATGCCAGCGGCGATGTTTTTCTGTTTCCGAGTAAAACCGACACCTTCGGCAACGTGGTGACCGAAGCCATGGCCAGCGGTTTAGCCGTGGTCAGCTTCGACTATGCCGCCGCGCATGAACATATCCACAACGGTCAGAACGGCATGCTCGCCCCCTTCGGCGATGATCAGAGTTATATCCGCTGTGCCGAAACCTTACTCGACAGCCCGAATTTACTCCGGCGACTGCGCCAGCAGGCTTGCCTGCATGCAGGCAGTATCAGCTGGAACAGCATTGTTGATGATTTTATTCAGCGCCTGAATGGCGCCACTGCGGAGGTAATCCAGCATGGAACTGAGCAAAACAATACAGCCAAAAGCCGCGCTACTGTTTAACAAAGCAGACCGCTTCGAACTGACATTGTGTCAGCGCCTTAACCGCATGGGTCAGTACACTTCAGTACGCCTGTTTTTCAAAAGCATCAGCCGCCTGGGTGATGGGGTGTTCTGGTACAGTCTGGCGCTGTCGCTGATTCTGTTGCAGGGTGTCGAAGGTCTGGCTGCCGTTGGCCATATGACGGTGACAGGACTGATCTGCGTAGCGATTTACAGCCAGCTGAAAAACCGCCTGGTGCGTCAGCGGCCGTTTATTTCCTGGGACGATATCCGCGCCCACACCGCACCACTGGATCTGTACAGCTTTCCATCCGGTCACACCATGAACGCGGTGAACTTTGCCGTGCTGTTCAGCGTGTTCTTCCCGGCGCTGTTCTGGCTGGTTGTGCCTTTCGCCCTGCTGGTTGCTCTATCGCGGGTGATTCTCGGCATGCACTACCCGACCGATGTACTGGTCGGCGCCTGCCTTGGCCTTTTAATCAGCTATCTGTCACTGCTGATCTGGCCTGTGGGGATGTTTGCCGGCGTGGTGATGTAACACCCCATACACATCGGGCCAGCCAATCAAAACAGCGTCAGCTGATTGCGGTCTATCTCCGGCGTGCGTCCGCCAATACCAAGCAGACGCACCTCCTTGTTTTCACGCTGCAGCGCCAGCTTCAGCAAACGGGCAAAGCCCTGTTCTGATGCCTGCTCGTGACTGTCGGCCAGCGTTGTCTGGGTAAAATCGGCAAATTTCACTTTCACAAAGGGCGCCAGCGCCGCCGCCGGCCAGCCTGCGCGTTCCACCCGTTCATGCCAGCGTTCCAGCAATTGCGGCAACTGTGCCAGACAATGTTCTTCACCGGCCAGGTCGGTGGCAAAGGTGCATTCCACACTGACCGATTTACGTGGCCGCTCCAGATTCAGCAGACGATGGTCAATGCCACGGGAGCGTTCATACAGCACCGCGCCCATACGGCCGAAGGTACGCACCAGCTCGGTCAGTTCCCAGCGGCGGATATCGGCGCAGGTCTGCAGTTTGTAGAGCGCGAGTTTTTTCTCCATCGCCGGGCCAATACCGGGGATTTTCCCGACCGGCAACGCCGCGACAAACTCATCGACCTGATGGGGTTTTACCGCCCACTGACCATCGGGCTTGTTCCAGTCGGAGGCAATTTTGGCGAGGAATTTATTCGGCGCGATACCGGCGGAGACGGTAATACCGAGTTCGTTACGTACCCGCCCACGGATTTCCCGCGCGACCTCGGTGGCATTCAGGTGGCTGGCAATTTCCAGATAAGCTTCGTCGACCGATACCTGCTCCAGCTGCAAGGCATATTCCTGCAGAATCACCATCAGCTGTTTTGATACTTCGCGGTACAGCGCCATACGTCCCGGCAGCAACAGCAGCTGCGGACAGAGTTTTTTCGCCTGCGCCGTTGCCATCGCCGAGCGTACGCCAAAAGCCCGCGCCGGATAATTGCAGGTGGCGATCACCCCTCGGCGGTCAGATTCGCCGCCAATGGCAATGGGCAGCTCACGTAATGCCGGATTTTCGCGCATCTCAACTGCGGCAAAAAAACAGTCGCAGTCGATATGAATCACTTTCCGCTGAGTAACAGCGGCAGATTCCGCTTCTGCCACAGCCGGCACTTCCGCTGACACGGCGGAAGCCTGTGAACTCTGAACGCTGTAAGACATCGTATCACTCCGGGTTTGATAAACAGCGATGACCAGCCAATCTGGCACAAGGTTTAAATTACTGTATATTTAACCAGTACAATAATCAATCGCCATGACATAACCCGGCGCTGGTGTTAGCCTTGGCGACCTGTCATTAACCGCCCGGCGAGTCGCTCAGAAATCGTACAGAGCATTATCCTTGCCGCCTATTTACAGGGAATTCCCGCGTGAACGATTTTTCTCAGGCACAAGCCGACTTTATTGCCGCACTCGACAGCAATGATCATCTGTTTGCCAGCACTCTGGCATTTATCGGGCAGTGGTTTGATTTCACCCCCAGCGCGTTCAACAACGGTGGCGTACAAAACAGCGCCGAACAAAACCAGGGCAGCTGCAAGGTGTTTGCCCTCGCCCAGTTGCTGCAACTGAGCAAAGAGCAGGCTCTGCGCTGCTTTGGTGAACATTACCGTGACGTGCTGGCCACGCCGGATGTCGATAATCACCATAACCTGCGCCGTGTACTGCGCGACGGTTTAGGCGATATCAGCTTCGACCAGTTTCCGCTGACTGCTAAAGCGCAGGCCTGATATGGACAGTGCCGTCAGTCTCAAAGCCGGTCTGGTGCCGCTGACCACATTGCATTTCAGCAGCAATGATCTTGCCGATATCCGCGCCCAGCTGGAGAAAAAGCAGGCCGAAGCGCCGGCATTGTTCCGCCATCTGCCCTGTGTGCTGGATTTATCCTCATTAGATCCCAACCTGCTGACGCTGGCGGATTTACAACAGCTCTGCCGAGATTGTGGTCTGCTGCCCGTTGCTGTACGTAATGCCGGCAATGAGTGGCAGGCTCAGGCAGAAGCATTGCATCTGGCCGATCTTGGTAAAGGAACCAGCCGCGCTGCAGCCCGCCAGCAGGACACACAGGCCACAGATTCAGGCAATGAAACACCGCCACCTGCACGTGCGGTCAAAATTCATACCGGGAATATCCGCTCCGGTCAGCAGCTGTATAACGACGGCGACCTGATCATTTTTGGCATGGTCAGCGCTGGCGCTGAAGTGCTGGCAACCGGCGATATTCATATCTACGGCACCCTGCGCGGACGTGCTCTGGCGGGGGTAAAAGGCGATGAGGCGGCTATTATTGCCTGTCAGCAGTTCGATCCGGAACTGGTTGCTATTGCCGGTCAGTACCGTCTGTTTGAAGAACAGCAGGAGCAACGCCAGCAGCCGGTCGCGGTCAGCCTGCAGGATGGCACCTTGAACATCACCAGCGTTTGATAAATACTGCGCCACACATTGAATTTTCAGGGAAATACGGCTTTGGCAAAGATCATCGTTGTCACCTCCGGTAAAGGCGGAGTCGGTAAAACCACCACCAGTGCAGCCTTCTCCACCGCTCTGGCCATGAAAGGCCATAAAACCGTCGTCATCGACTTCGATGTTGGCCTGCGCAATCTGGATCTGGTCATGGGCTGTGAACGCCGTGTGGTCTACGATTTCGTTAACGTCGTGCAGGGTGAAGCATCCCTGAAACAGGCACTGATCAAAGACAAGCGTCTGCCGAACCTGTTTGTCCTGCCGGCCTCACAAACCCGTGATAAAGACGCACTGAATCCCGAAGGTGTGGAAAAAGTGCTGAATGAACTCAGCGCCGATTTTGACTACATCGTCTGCGATTCCCCGGCCGGTATTGAGCACGGCGCACATATGGCGCTGTATTACGCCGAGGAAGCCATCATCGTCACCAACCCGGAAGTCTCTTCCGTACGTGACTCTGACCGCATCATCGGCATTCTGCAGAGCAAATCACGCCTCGCCGAACAGGGCAAAAGCGTTAAAGAACATCTGCTGTTGACCCGCTATAACCCGGAACGCGTTGAGCGCGGTGAAATGCTGTCGGTACAGGACGTCGAAGAAATTCTCGCCATCCCGCTGCTGGGCGTTATCCCGGAATCGGAAGCGGTATTAAAAGCCTCTAATCAGGGTGTACCCGTTGTGCACGACGCCGAAAGTGACGCTGGCCAGGCCTACGATGACGCTGTAGCCCGTTATCTGGGCGAAGACCGTCCGCATCGTTTTCTTGAGAAGCAGAAAAAAGGCTTCCTGAAGCGCGTATTCGGAGGTTGATATGAGTTTAATGGATTACTTCCGCAAGGAGCAGAAAAGCAGCGCCAGTGTCGCCAAAGAGCGTTTACAGATTCTGGTTGCCCACGATCGCCTGCGTAATAACGGCCCCGAATATCTGCCGCAGCTGCAGCAGGAAATTCTCGCGGTTATCCGCAAATATGTCGCCATCGGTGAAGACGACGTATCGGTTCATCTCGAACAGCAGGGCACCACATCGGTGCTGGAGCTGAACGTTACCCTGCCGGATCGTAAATGATCCGTCTGCTTGTGCAACGCTGGTCAGAGGCCCCCCTTCTGCAGCGTTGCGGCCTGTTCTTCGCCCTCTGCAGTTACGCCTTACTCTGGCCCGGGGTTACTGAACCCATTATGACCCTGAGCGCTCAGGTCAGCATGTTTGGCCTTAAGGCCCAGCTGTTTCACGAAACCCGCTCAATCTGGCAGACCGTTCTCAAATTGCATGAGCTGGGTTACACCCCGGTTGCCATTCTTATTGTCAGCTTCAGTGTGATTATTCCGCTGCTGAAACTGGCGCTGATCATCAGCACCTGGCTGCTGCCTTCAGTGCTGCGCTGGCGCCTGGTCGGCATGCTGGGTAAATGGTCGATGGCCGATGTATTTGTCGTCGCTATTCTGGTGGCTTTTTTTACCGCCAAAGCCACCGCCGAATTATCGGCCGAACTGTTACCCGGTTTTTACTGGTTTACCGCCTTCTGCCTGTGCTCCGTTATCTCCGGACAAATGCTGACCCTGCACACCGACCAAAACCAGCGCGCAGGAACGCCTGAGCTGAACTAAGCTTATCCGCAGACAGTTGATTCCGGAGATGCTATGACCACCCTCGCCCTGCACCATATTCTGCTGAAAAGCCCGTTGCTGGCTGCCGATGTTTTACAGGAGCTGCATCTTGGTGCCGACTTCAGTGAACTGGCCGAAGAGTATTCCGCCTGCCCCTCCGCACATCATCAGGGCTTTGCCGGTTATCACGACAGCGACCAATTGCCCACCGAACTGCTGCGCGCCCTGAATGAGCATGACAGCGAATCTCCTTACGTCGGTCCGGTCAGAACCGCCTTTGGTTACCATATTCTGAAAGCGGTGGCGAAACCGGAACG